>NZ_JBHXJK010000181.1:0-13555 GCF_042723255.1 Amycolatopsis thailandensis | reverse complement strand
CCTGCCGGTTGACACGTCCGTGAAGCCCTCCTTGAGGGCCCCACAGACCCTCAAGGAGGCCTTCACGGACCGGTACTCGGCGGCGATCAGCGCGGTGAAGGGGACTTTCCCCTCATCGGACGTGCGGAAAGTCCCTTTCACCTCGGGTCTTGCGGCCCTCTTGCGTGGCGGACTCCCCGGAGGTGTTGCGAAAGCCACGTTCGCAACGTTGAAGGTTGCGAACGTGGCTTTCACAACACCGAGGGCGACATGTGGGCGAGCGACGGAACGCGCCACGTTTGCCTTACCTCGCAATAACCCCGCTTACCACTCACGACCTTGGACCGGCTTGTTACCGGCGCTTGACCGCTTGCTGTCCGTGAAGGCCTCCTTCACTACCTTGAAGGTAGTGAAGGAGGCCTTCACGGACCTGGCCTCGCGGGCCGCCGTCAGAAGGCGAAAGCGGTGCAGAACGAAGTCGCCGTCTTGCCCGGATCGGCGATCGACGTCGCGGTCAGCTTGATCTGCGCGGCGTGGTCACCGCCCGCGGCCCGCTTGGCGTGCGCCGTCGCCGCGGACCGCCCGCCGAACGGGACGGTGGACAGCTCGTTCGGCAGCCGGACCTCCCAGCCCTTGGCGGTGGTGGACGCGCTCAGGCGGTAGGTGTCGGTGTTGTACGGCGCCACCGACCCGTTCGCCTTGCCGGTGTTGAACACCGGGAACGAGCAGGTCGCGAGCCCCTGCTTGGCGAACGCCGGGACCGACGGCCACAGCGAAACGCCGCGGGCCTGCGAGCCCGCGCCGTCGAGCGAAGCCACCGTGACGACGTAGGACAGCACGCCCTTGCGGTCCCGTTCGATGTCCGAGACCAGGAACTTCAGCCGGTTGGCCTCGTCGGTGTACTCGTACTTGCTCGCCGAACCGGTACCCGCCTTGAACGCGGCGTCGTTGAGCTGGCGGTAGTCGCCGATCGGGATCGGCACCGCGGTGCCGTCCGGCTTCTTGTAGTCGGTCATGCCGATGTCGGCCGGGTGCGCGTCGACGATCCATTCGAACGGCGCGTTGTCCTGATTCTTCGTCTTCGCGATGATGACGCCGGAATCGGGGGCGAAGGAATCGCTGCCCATCCGGTCGACGACCTCGACGGTGTAATTGTCATAGCCGCCGCCGTCGCAGAACGGATCCTTGGACCGGTCGCATTTCGGCGAAAGGTCCCCGCCGGTGAGCGCGATGTTCATGCCGCTGTAGGCACCCTGTCCGGGCAGGACGGAACGCGCGGTGATCCGGGTCGAGACCGGGCCGGTCTTGGCGAGGGAGTTCCGGTCGAGCTTCAGCACGTCTTCGGGGTCGATGATGTCGAGCTTCATCTTGGTGCGCAGCATGTGATGCGACCCCATCGAGCCGCCCTGCGTCGCCGGGATCTGCCAGCGGGTGTGCGGTCCGCCGGGGCCGTTGAAGCTGCCGCGCGACATCATTTCCCACGGGCCGGTGTAGGTCCTGGACGGCGGGGTACCGAACGGGTTGTTGTAATTGTCGCCGATGCCGAGAATGTGGCTCAGTTCGTGCGCGTAGACCGCCTGCCCCGAGCTTTCCGCCTGGGTCGAGGAACCGGTGACCGCGTTCGGCCAGATGCTCGCCGCCGATTTCCACGACGTCCACGGGACATAGCGGGTGGACGCGGCGTTCGGCATTCCCGCGACGCCGGGGCCGAATTCGTCGGGCACGTTCGCCCGGTCGCCGAACTTCATCACGCCGAATTCCTGCCAGGTCGAGCTTTCGTCCTGACCGGCGGAAAGGTAGAAGACGAAGTCGAACTGCTTGGAGACGTCACCGACGTCCGCCCGCCAGGCGGCGCCCGCGTCGGCGCGCAGGTCGCGCTTGCAGTTCGCGCCCGGCGGACACGCGTCGGGCTGGAACTCCATGCCGTATTCGAAGGACTTGCCGGGCAGCCGGTACGGCCCGAAGGCGGTCAGTTCGACGCCCATCCGGCCCCCGGAGTCCTCCATCCAGTACTCGTTGATCGTGTGGCCGTTGTTCAGCGCCTGCGGTTTGTTCAGGAAGTCCTGGTAGAACTTCGCGACACCTGCGCGGGGGATGCCGCTGGCGGCGGGGCCGGGGTTGCCGAACACGGTCGAGTGCGTGGGCTGTGTGACGGCGAATTCCTGGTCCGGGTAGTCCGCGAGCACCACGGCGCCCTTGAACGTCCGCTTGGTCGGCTTCAGCGCGGGATCGGCCCAGTTCGTGCCGGGCGGCTTGCGGTAGTCGTCCCACGTCATGTGGTCCTGGTTCTCCCAGGTCGACCCGTCGATCGGGGCGGGCCAGCCCTTGGCGGGAGCCGCGGCGGACGCGGGCTGGGCGACCAGTCCCGGCAGCAGCGCGACGGCGGCGAGGACGGCGAGTGTTCTTAGTGGGGCTCGTCGGAGAGACGATCGCATCGGGGTACACCTCCCAGTCGGACCGCCGAGGAGGCGGCCGTGATCGACGTTAGGAGGCGGGCTTTGTCCTGGGCACCGCCGGAAGTCGTGAGTCTCGCTAACTACCGGCCGAACGCCCCGCGTTCAGTCCTCTGAATGCGGTAGTTCACACCGCGAATTACCGCATTCAGAGGACGAAACGCAGGGGGCTCAGGAGACCCGCAGGGCGGTGACGAAGCGCGCGCGACCCGCCAGGTCGAGGTGGCCCTGCACGTCGGTCAGCACCCGCCGCGCCCGCACCAGCGCCGGGACGGCGGAGCCGTGCGTGTCGTCGTGCTCGATCGCCATGCCGCCGGTGGGCCGCAGCAGCCGCGCGGCCGCGGCGATCGCGTGCCGGATCACCGCGAGCCCGCTCTCCTCCGCGAACACCGCCCGCGGCGGGTCGTGCTCGGCGACCTCCGTCGGCACCGGCGTCCCTTCCGGGACATACGGCGGGTTGCACAGGACCAGGTCGACGAGGCCGTCGAGTTCGGCGAACATCGTGCTGTCCGCGACGTCACCGGAGTACAGCCGGATGGGCGTGTCCCCCGCGTCGGCGTGGACGTCGGCGTTGTGCCGCGCCCAGGCGAGCGCTTGGGCGTCGATGTCGACGGCGTAGACGACGGCGTCCGGCCGCGCGTGCTGCACGGCGAGCGCCAGTGCGCCGGAGCCGGTGCACAGGTCGACCACCACCGGGTACTCGCGCCCGTGCAGCAGCTTGAGGCCCCATTCCAGGAGCAGCTCGGTCTCCGGCCGCGGGACGAACACCCCGGCGCCGACGTTGACCGTGATGTCGCCGAGCGCGGCCCAGCCGGTGAGGTACTGCAGCGGGATCCGTTTGGCCCGCTGGTTCACGAGCTGGCCGATCGCGTCGATGACGGGCGGGTCCACCAGCGGCACCATCGGCAGGCGGCCACGATCGACGCCGAGGACATGGGAGGCGATCAGTTCCGCGTCCGAGCGCGGTGACGCCACACCGGCCTCGGTGAGGATGCGGGTCGCTTCCATGATGGCGAGGCGCAACGGCTGCCGGTTCACTGGTGTTCCTTCACAGAGTCAAGCCTGACACACGAGGCACGCGTGCCGGGGTCGATACACGCGGGCTCAGGGTATCGATTCCTTTCAGCGCACCCGCCACGAGAGCGAGGACAGCGTCAGCGCCGCTTCGGCCACCCGCCGCGCGAGGTCGGTCTGGAGGCTCTTCGTCGCCGAGGCGATCCACTCGTCCACGTTCCGTACGCCGACGTCGCGATACTCGACGGCCTGAAGCAGCATCTCCAGCTTGTCCGCGTCACGCGCGTAAAGCGCCTCCGGGCTCTCGGCTGTTTCGTACTCGTCGACGGCGCCGCGGACCGAGTCACGCGCGGCGGCGGGCAGCGCCGACGTCTGCGCGGCGGTGATCGCCCGGGGATCCGGCTTCTCGACGAACCCCTTGATCGTGTGCGGGAGGTCGCCGGTCCGCGTCTCCTGCGTGTCGTGCCAGAGCGCGAGGTACGCCGCCCGCGCCGGATCGGCGCCGCCTTCGGCCGCCAGCAGTCCCGCCAGCTGCGCGACCCGCGTGGTGTGCTCGGCGACCGATTCGGGATCGCGGACCCCGGCCTGCCACCACCCGGCCCGCCGGATCCGCTTGAGCACACCCAGTTCGAATCCGAATCCGGCCAGGGCTTCCACAGTTCTCCCAAGTGTCGGCGGCGCGTTACCCGGCCAGTGTCCCGCGCCCCCGCCGGAGCGTGCCGGCCGGTGTTCTAGAATTCCCCGGCTGGATCAGGCGGTACGGGGTCCGCCCAATTCGGCCTCCATTCCCCTTTGTTTTCGGGCACCCGCTCGGACTGGGCCAAGCCCTGCGAGGAAGTCGTTCATGACCGAAACGATCACGGCGAGCGCCACCGAGGAGCGAGCCGTCGACACCGAACGCGGAACCGGTCGCGAACGCGTGCGCCGCTGGCTGACCGGTGACTTCGGCAAGGTCCTCCTGGTCGTCCTGGCCTGGAACATCGCGCTGACCGCGGTGGCGTGGCTGTTCGGTCCGTCCACTCCGGCGAGCGAGGGCATCCCCAAGACCGGCATCGGTTCGACGCTGAGCCTGCTCTCCCACACCTACCGCTGGGACGCGGGCAACTACGGTGAGATCGCCGAACACGCGTACACCGGCAGTTATGTCCCGTTACGCGCGTTTTACCCGGTTTTCCCGATCTTCGCGTGGCTGGTCAAAACCCTCAGTTTCGGCACGCTCGGCCTGCTCGCCGCCGGATTCCTCGTCAACCTGATCGCCACCTGGCTGGCGGGCGTGGCCCTGCTCAAGATCTCCCGCTTCTTCCTCGGCACGCCTCGCTCGCACTGGCTGGTCGTCGGCGCTTTCCTCACCGCGCCCGCCGCGTTCTTCCTGCACTCGTTCTACAGCGAAGCGGTGTTCTGCGCGCTCGGCTTCTGGGCCTACTTGTTCGCCTTGAAACGGCAATGGCTGTGGATGGGTCTTTGCCTGATCCCGCTCACCGCGTCGCGGATCACCGCCGCGGTGTTCGTCGGCCTGTGCTTCCTCGAATTCTGGCGATCCGCGGGCTGGAAGCCACGCGGCCTGCTGTCGTGGCGCGTCCTGTGGTTCCCCTTCGCCTACGTCGGCCTCGGCGTGCACATGCTCTACATGAAGCTCGAGACCGGCAGCGCGACGGCGAGCTTCACCGCGCTCAAGGGCGTGAGCACCTGGGCGTACCACCAGTTCAACCCGAACATCGCCGGCACGACGCTCACGGAACTCAAGATCACCGTCAGCGCGCTGATCGGCAACCGGCCGCTGGACGCGTGGACGCTGATGAGTCACGTCCTGCCCACGATCGGCCTGGTCCTGCTCTTGGTCGCTTCGGTCTACTTCTTCGTCGCGCTGAAGGCGGACGGCCTGCCGCTGGCGCTGTTCGGGATCGCCTCCTTCGTGATGCTGACGATCAACAACAACGTCGTCTCGGTGCACCGGTACCTGCTCCCCTGCCTGGTCATGTACCTCGCGCTGGTGCTGCTGGCCGAACGGCGGCCGAACCTGCGCGGCGTGGCGTACGCGACGATGTACCTCAACTCGCTGATCTGCGGCGCGATCTTCCTCCGTTTCGTCGCCGGCCACTGGGCGGGCTGACCACCCGGAAGAAGGACATTCCGCCGATCTCTTAGAATCAGCTCGCCCTGGCCGTGAATCCATTCACCGCCTGATCCAGAAAACCGCAACGGGGGTAATCCGGTGCCCGCGGATCACGACAGACGTCGAATCGCGTTCATCTTCCCGATCTTCAACGAGGAAGAGAACATCGAACTCCTCCACCGCACGGTGGACGAGGTGATCGAGCCGCTCGCCGGCAAGTACGACTTCAGCTTCCTCTACATCGACGACGGCAGCCGCGATCACTCGATGGACATCCTCACCGCGCTGAGCCGGCGCGACGACCGGGTCACCGTGATCGAGCTCTCCCGCAACTTCGGCCACCAGATGGCGGTCACCGCGGGACTCGACCTGGTGGAAGCGGACGCCGCGATCATCATGGACAGCGACATGCAGGACCCGCCGCGGGTGGCGCTGGAACTGATCGAGAAGTGGGAAGAAGGCTTCGACGTCGTCTACGCGCAGCGCCGCTCGCGCCAGGACTCGGCGTTCAAGCGGTTCACCGCCGGCGCCTTCTACTGGTTCCTCCGGAAGATGGCTTCGGTCGACATCCCCCGGAACACCGGAGACTTCCGGCTGATCGACCGCAAGGTCGTCGACGAGCTGCGGAAGTACCGCGAACAGGACCGGTTCCTGCGCGGACTGGTCAGCTACATCGGGTTCAAGCAGACAGCCGTCCTGTTCGACCGCGACAAGCGCCACGCGGGCGTGACCGGCTACCCCCTGCGGAAGATGCTCCGTTTCGCCGCGGACGGGATCCTCGGCTTCTCCGTCGCGCCGCTGCGGATGATCACCCGGCTCGGTTACCTCATCTCGCTGCTCAGCTTCCTGGGCATCCTTTACGTGGTCGGCGTCAAACTGCTCGCGCCCTCCACCGCCGTACCGGGCTGGGCGTTCATCACCGCCGCCATGTTCTTCCTGGGCGGTATCCAGATCATCATGCTCGGGGTACTCGGCAGCTACATCGGCCGGACGTACTCGCAAGTGCAAAACCGCCCGCTCTACGGCGTCGCGTCGGTCCGCACCGGGGCCGAATCCTCCGTCGAAGAGCGAAGCGCCGCCCGGTGAAGCCGATCAACGGCACTCAGGTGCGCTTCGCCGTCGTCGGGGTGCTCAACACCGCTGTCGACGCCGTCGGCTACGCCCTGCTGGCGACGCTCGGCGTCCCGATGTTCGTCGCGAACTTCATCTCGACGACGGCGGGCATGCTCCTGAGCTTCACGCTGAACCGGAACTTCACCTTCCGGGCGAAGGACGGCGACATCCGTCGTCAGGCCGTCCTTTTCTTCGCCATCACCGCGTTCGGCCTGTGGGTCGTGCAGGCCGCGGTGATCTTCGCGATCAGCAAGCTCTTCCCCGGGATCAACCTCCTCATCCCGAAGTTCGGCGCGATCGCGGTCGGCATGGTGTGGAACTACGTGATGTACAAGAAGGTGGTCTTCCGGCACGGGCAGCCCGAACCCGCCGCCGTGGTCCAGCCGGGGTCCCAGGCAGGCTGACCCAGCCTCTCCGCAGGGGTCACGGAGGGCGCGGCCGCACACTCTTCGGCGTCTTCTATGGTGGCCCGGATGAGGTTCCGGGAGATCCGGCTGGCGTCGGGCGTGTTTTTCGCAGCGCTCGGGGTGCTTCTCGTCCGTTTCCTCATTCCGAGACCGATCGGCATGGCCGACAACGGCGACGGCTGGCGCATCCTGTGCCGTCTCGGCGCCCGCGAGGTCGACAGGCCTTCCGAGCACTTCGTCCGCTTCTCCTACGGCCCCGCTCCCGTCTGCGAAAGCGAGTACGTCTCCAGCCAGAGCTGGATCGACGAGATCGCCGGCGGGGCCGGGCGGCTGCTCGACCTGCCGGGAACCCTGAACCTGCTGGTCCTGGGCGTACTGGGCTGCCTGCTGGTCGCGGGCGGGATCGCCGCGATCGTGGCGGGCCTGCGCCTTTCGGTCCGGAACAGCGTCATCGCCACGGCCGCGCTGCTGCTGGTCGCGGCGGACTCCGCGTTCTTCGGGTACTTCGCCTCGGTGCTGAGCGAGGGCGCCGCCTTCGTCGGGATGCTGCTGCTCGCCGGTGGGCTCCTGCTGATGCACCGCACCGGGCCGTGGCGCTACGCCGGGGCCGCGATCACCGTGCTCGGCGCGATGATCGGGATCAACGCGAAGGCGCAGACGCTCCTGCTGATCCCGATCTTCGCGCTCGCGCTGCTGTTCGTCCGCCCGGCGGGCAGCCGGGGCGCGGCACGATGGGCCCTGCCGCTGGCCGTTCTCGCCATCGTCGGCACGGCGACCGTGGCGACGCAGGGGACGGGCGACTCGGCCAACGCGGAGTACCGCGAGGCCAACATGTACCACGTCGTGTTCAACGGGATCGTGGACGGGAAACACGACACCGACGGCGACCTCGCCGCGCTGGGCCTCCCGCCCGGGTTCGCGAAATACGTCGGCACCGAATGGTGGAGCGCGAACGTGGCTTGGCGTGACCCCGCGTACCCCCGGTACCGCGACAAGATCAGCCGGGGCAACGTCGCCCGGTACTATCTCGACCACCCGGGGCGGGTGGTCGAGAGGCTGCACCGGTCCGCGAAGGAGACGCTGACGGCGCGGGTGCCGAACCTCGGCAGCTTCGGCGAGCACGCCGGACAGCCGCCACTCGCCAAGGAGTACCGGGTTCCCATCCTGTCCGGGGTCACCGGCTGGATCGCCCCGCTGGGGCTGTTCGCCCTGGTGCCGATCTGGCTGCTCATCGGCTGGGCCGGGCTCCGCGCGTTCCGGAACCGCACCGGCCGCCGCGACGTCGGCGTCGTGGCGCTCATGTTCCTGCTCTTCGCGATGGGCCAGTTCCTGGTCTCCGGTCTTGCCGAAGGCATCGAGAACGTCAAGCACCAGCAGCTGACGATCTACCCGACCCTGCTCGCCGCCGCCCTCGCGGCGCTCTCCTTCCTGCCGCGGCGTGCGGAAGAGCCGCCGTCCGCCGTCGAACGCGAGCCGGAGACCGCGTCCGTCACCGGCTGATCGTCAGCGCGCCGGCGCCCAGAATCCCGCGAAGCTGCCGCAAGCGACCCTGGCCCCGCCGAGCGTGTCCTTGATCCGGCCTTCCACGCTGCTCAGCCCGATGGTCGGCGCGTCCGCGGTGACGGCGCGGGGCACCGGTTCACCCTCGCTCAGCGAAACGGGATCGACCGTCTGGAAGAGGACCAGGTAGTCCCCTTCCCGGTCAAGACGTTCCGCCGCCTCGACCATCCTTTCCGGACTGTCGCCGGTCATTTCGATCGGGATCGCCCAGTCCATCGGGAAGGGATTCCGGACCCCGAAAATCGGTGCCACGAAGGAATTGTGCGGCAGCACCGCCACCCTCGACGCCGGGTAGTGATCCAGGCAGCCGCGGAGCTGGGCGACATAGGCGTGGACACTGGGATTCGTGCGGACGCCGCGCATCGAGGGCGCGACGTCCCCCAGGTCCTGCGTCAGTTCGCCCTGCGGCCTGTCCGCGTACGGCGCCTTGTCGTGCGCGGACATCAGCAGGAGACCGGCGAGCACGAACGCGGTCGCGCCGAGCGCACCACCCGCGAGCTTGGGCACCCGCGGCAGATCCGGCGGCACCACGGCTTCCAGCACCCCCAGCGCGAGGATCCCGGTGAGCAGGCCCGGAAGCGGATAACCCCAGGACAGGCTGGCCATCCAGCCGAGGGCGGCGACCGAAAGGTACTGCCAGGGCAACCGTTTTCGGACGACGGCGTCGAGCACCGCAACGGCCACGAAGAGCCACAGCAGCGTGATCGGCCAGCTGCCGACGTGCTCGAACCCGCCGTCGGCGACGATGAACACCACCACGGCCCCGACGCACAAGCCCATCACGACCCGCAGCCATCGCCCCGGCTCGCCGAGTCGTTCACGGAAGGACCACGCCACGGCGATCACCGCCACCGCGAGCAGCACCGGAAGGATGTACGTCCTCGGATCGGCCCGGCCGTTGAAGTCCGTCTCCCAGAACCGGATGAGACTCTTCCCCCAGGTCTGGGTGCCACCGGTGAGCTGCTCGATCGCCGACGGGAGCCCGCCCGCGACGGTGACCATGCCGAAGTACAGCAACGGCGCCGCGCCGAGCACGAGGACGTCACCGAGCAGGCGCGGCCACTTCTTCGGCGGCGCGGCGGGGTGGAACAGCAGGATCAGCAGACCGATCGGCGCGGCGAACACGAAGCTCTGCTTGACGATGATCGCGAACCCGAGGCAGAACAGGCCGAGCAGGCGCCGCCACCGCGAACCGGAACGCAACCCGCTGTCGAGCGCCCACCAGCCGATCGCCACCAGGAAGACACCGTCGACGGTGTGCCAGGCCATCAGCGGATAGGTGTTCAGGCAGACCAGCGCGGCGGCGAAAACCAGTCCGAGCCGCAGCGGACCCCAGTCCAGCGGCGAAGTCCCGGTCAAGAACGCGGCGAGCGCGAACGTGGCGACGATCAGCTGCACCATCATCACGAAACTCGAGCCGATCATCAGCGGCGCGGGGACGAGATGGTCGATCAGGTGCAGGTAGGCCGAACCGAACGGCCTCGGCCCGAGGAAATCGACGTGCGGGATCTCGCCGTGCAGGACGCGCCACACCTGCGCGAGCACGAATCCCTGGTCGGTCGGATTGAAGCCGAACCGGCCGATCCTGGCGACGACGGCCGCGCTCAGCAGGAGCGTTCCCGCCGCGAGCAAGAAGGCCCGCGGAGCGCGTTTCCGGGTCGCCGGAATCGGTCTTTCCTCGATGGTCAGGTCGTCTGCGTGCACCACGAAATGTGTTCCCCCATGCGAATTTCCCTTACTCTCCAAAACCGTAGCGGAGACAGGGAATCAAGGACAGGCCGGGCCGGAAGCCCGTCGGCACCGCCCGTACGCTGTGTACACCTGTCAGTCACGAAGGGGCCACTCGAAGCAGTCATGGATCTCCGGGAAACAGAAGTCGTCACGCGGATATCCGCGAATATCGAAACCGAGGATTTCGCCGCGGCCGCCGCGCTGGGGGAACGTTTCATCGGCGACTTCGAGGCCACCGAATTCGAGATCTGCCGGGCCGACCCCGAAGGCGGCTGGAAGGGTTACCTGGTCTCCGTCGGCTATCGCACCCCTCCGGCGGACGACGAAGAGCTCACCGAAACGCTGCACCGAGCCGCGTTACCCGCGCTTTTCCACTTCGGTCTGAATGCGGAATTCTTCGAGATCCACGGCACGCCGGAGACCGGCCAGTACGGAAGTTACGAGGCCTACGACACCCCGGCGGAAGGATTCACCCTTTATTCACTGATGGCCGCCGTCGGCGGCACCGATCCCCGGGAGCCCGCGTACGTCACCAGGCACGATTTCACCCCGCGCGCGGAAACGGATGTCATTTCGCGAGTGCATCTTTACGTCCCCACCGGGGATCTGCGGCTGGCCGTGGGCCTGTGCGGCCGTCCCGCGACCGACCTTTCGGCGTCGCTGGTCCGGATCAGCACGGACGCGGGCCCCTGCGAAGCGGTCCTGCTTTCGGCGTTTCCGGCTCTCGACGGGGAAAGCGGCGAAGAGGCGCTGAGCCGGGTCACGAACGAGATCACCGAGCGGCTTTCCCGGGTGAGCATGTCGGTGCGGGCCATCCACACCGGACTGGACGACGACCCGTTCTACACCGAACCCGGCTAGCGGGCTCGGCGCGGAACGGCCGTCAGCCGGCGTGGGCGGCGAGCCGCTCTTCGCGGTCCGCGGTGATGAGCGCGTTCAGCACGCCGTCGAGGTCGCCGTCGAGGACCTGGTCCAGGTTGTAGGCCTTGTAGTTCACCCGGTGGTCGGCGATGCGGTTCTCGGCGAAGTTGTAGGTGCGGACCCGCTCGGAGCGGTCGACGGTGCGGACCTGTGAGCGGCGCGCGTCCGACGCCTTCGCGGCGGCCTCCTCCTCGGCGATCGCCTGGAGACGGGCCTGGAGCACCTGCAAGGCGCGGGCACGGTTCTGGATCTGCGACTTCTCGTTCTGACACGAGACGACCACCCCGGTCGGCAGGTGCGTGATGCGCACGGCCGAGTCGGTCGTGTTCACGCTCTGGCCACCGGGGCCGGACGAGCGGTAGACGTCGATGCGCAGGTCGTTCGGGTCGATCTCGACCTCGACGTCCTCGGGTTCGGGGTAGATGAGCACGCCGGACGCGGAGGTGTGGATGCGGCCCTGCGACTCGGTGGCGGGCACGCGCTGCACGCGGTGCACCCCGCCCTCGAACTTCAGCCGCGCCCAGACGCCGTCGACGTCGGCCGACCGGCTCTTGATGGAGACGGTGACGTCCTTGAAGCCACCGAGGTCCGAGTCGACGGAGTCGAGGACCTCGGCCTTCCAGCCGTGGCGCTCGGCATAGCGCAGGTACATGCGCAGCAGGTCGCCGGCGAACAGCGCCGACTCCTCGCCGCCTTCACCCGATTTGATCTCCATGACCACGTCGGAGCCGTCGTACGGGTCGCGCGGCAGGAGCAGTTCGGTGAGCTTGGCCTCGAGCACGGGGATCTTGGCGGAGATCTCCTCCGCCTCGGCCGCGAAGGCCGCGTCTTCCGCCGCCAGTTCCTTCGCCGTCTCGAGGTCGTCGCGGGCGGTGTCGAGCTCCCGGACCGTCTTGACGACCGGGCTCAGCTCCGCGTAGCGACGGCCGAGCTTACGAGCGCGCGCCTGGTCGGCGTGCACGGACGGGTCGGCCAGCTGCTCTTCCAGCTGGGCGTGCTCTTCGAGCAGACCCTTGAGCGAACTCGAATCCACCACTCCACCTTTCGAGGGCCCGGGAAAACCAAGGCTGCGACACAACGAAAACGGCGCCTACCCGGACATGCGGGTAGGCGCCGTCGTTCAAGCTACTTGGCGTCTTCGGCCTTCTTGCGCTTGCCGTAGCGAGCCTCGAAGCGCGCGACGCGGCCGCCGGTGTCCATGAGCTTCTGCTTGCCGGTGTAGAACGGGTGGCAGTTCGAGCAGATCTCGACGTGGAGGTTGCCGGAGGTCTTGGTGCTGCGCGTGGTGAATTCGTTGCCACAGTCACAGTTGACGTGCGTGACGACGTACTCGGGGTGAATACCGCTCTTCATGGTGTCCTCTCTCGTTGGCCCCGGGTCCCCGTTCGGGGTGAACCGGTGCCGGACTTCAGCGGATGATTTTGCCAGATGTGCTGGCAGTGGCGTCAACGCACCCCTCCCCCGGCATATTCCAGCACGTTGAGTTATCAACTATCGACGCCCGGTTGTACGAAATTTGTACTTGATCACGAGACCGTCTCTCCTGTTAGTAATTCCTCAACAGGAGGTACTGATCATGCGCACCATCCTGGCCAAGGTGGCGAAGCCGGCGTCCGTCGCCGCGCTGGCCATCGCGGCCCTCGCCGTGGCTCCGGTCGCCGGGGCCGCTCCGGCCGCCCCCGAAGCGGGCGCCACCATCACCGCCGCCGACATCAACCCGGCCGCGGGAACGTTCACCACCGTGCCCGAAGGCGACCTGAGCATCCAGGGCGCCGCTGACGGCACTCCCGCCGGCGCCGTCCAGTGGTTCAAAAACAAGGCGGGCTCCACCGCGTACCAGGGCCTCTGCGAAAAGGCCGTCGAGAACGCGTACGGCACCACCGGCGTCTGGGCCTCGGCCAACGCGCACTGGAACGGCGCGAGCCCGAAGCACACGACCGGGACCCCGCCGAAGGGCTCCTTCGTGTACTGGAACATCAGCCAGTGGGGCCACGTGGGCATCGCCGACGGCTCCGGCGGGATCTACGCCTCCAGCATCGGCGGCAAGATCGGCCACGCTTCGAGCGTGAACTACTTCAACAACTACCGCGGCTGGACCCCCGCGGCTGTTCCGCACCGCTGATCCCAGGTCCCGGGGTGGGCGACGGCGGGGAGCCGTCGCGTGAAGGCCCCCTTCCCTTCGCCATGGTTCTTTGAGTGACCGGCCGGGGGATGGGGGCCTTCACGCGCTTCCGGGCTGGGCGGGAGCCGGACCGGAACAGAAG
>NZ_JBHXJK010000180.1:9459-13665 GCF_042723255.1 Amycolatopsis thailandensis | reverse complement strand
GGTCGAGTTCCCTCGGCTGAGCCGGAGGAAGGGGGCCTTCA
Organism: Amycolatopsis thailandensis; assembly: GCF_042723255.1. NCBI lineage: Bacteria > Bacillati > Actinomycetota > Actinomycetes > Pseudonocardiales > Pseudonocardiaceae > Amycolatopsis > Amycolatopsis thailandensis. The sequence continues at coordinate 13,624 of NZ_JBHXJK010000180.1, read as the reverse complement.
CGCGCTTCAGGGGGTGTCGAGTTCGGTGTGCCGGGTCGCGAGGGTGCGGGCGACTTCGGCGAGTTTGACGTTGAGGTCCTGAGAGGTGCGGCGAAGCAGGTCGAAGGCCTCGTCGGCGGTCAGGCCGCGTCGCTGCATGAGGATCCCCTTCGCCTGCCCGATGACGTCGCGGGATTCGACGGCCCGCCGGAGATGGTTCACCTCCAGCTCGGCCCGGTTCACGGCGCCGGTGCTCGCCAGGGCGAGTGAACCGTGGGTGGCCAGCAGCAGCGCGGTGTCCTGAGCCAGGGAGTCGAGAGCGCCGGTGCGGTGGCTGTAGATGTTCAGCGCCCCGGGCAGCCTGGGAGGTTCCGCGTCGGGCACCAGCACGGTGGACAGGATCGCGTGGTAACCGTGCCGGACGGCGGCCTCGGAGAAGTCCGGCCACCTCTTCTCCGCCGCCAGGTCTTCACTGCGGATGTAACCAGGGCTTCCGCTGTCGGCGGCATCGACGCAAGGGCCGGTCCCGGCGCGGTATTGCACCTCGTCGAGCTCTAGGGCGACCTCACCGGTCGACACCGGGGTGTGGAAGGTCCCGTCCGGGGCACGGAGGGTGACCGACACCAGATCCGCGCCCGGCACCACCCGGTACGCGGCGTCGATGACCTGTTCGAGGACCTGGGCCGGGGTCGAGGCGGCCAGCAGCAGGCGGGTGAGCTCGACGAACTGCTCGGACAGCGGGCCCGCTGACGCGTCACCGCCCGCGCCGAATTCGGCCTTGTCACGCCGCCAGAGTCCTTCGTCCGCCATCAGTGACCCTCCTGTAGGGTGCCGTTTCCCTCATCGGTTACCCAGTGACACCCGCCGTCAATCGACGGTCGAAATAGTCCGATGTGGACGGTGGATCAGGGGTCGACTCGCTTGCGCAGCAGGCAGAACACGTTCCCCTCGGGGTCGGCGAGGACATGCCAGGACTCTTCCCCGGTCTGGCCGACGTCGGCAGACCTCGCACCGGCGGCGAGCAGCCGCTCCAGCTCCGCGTCCTGATCGCGGTCGGTGGGGTTCACGTCGAGGTGCAGGGGGAGTTTGGCGGGCTTCGGGTCGTCGCTGCGACTCAGGATCAGGGTGGGCTGCGGGCCGCCGAACCCGGTGCCGGGCGGGCCGATCTCGACGTCTTCGCCGTCCTTGCCGATTTCGACGTATCCGAGCACTTCGCACCAGAACGCGGCCATCCGGACCGGATCGGCGCAGTCGAGGATGAGTTCGGTGATACGGCAGGCCATGGGGCGAGGATAACGCTCCCCGAGCCCACGACGCGGGTTCGATGTTTGCCGCGTCCGCCCGCCGGGTATCCGGGGCGCGGCGACAGGAGAAGAGCGATGACGGTCCGAAAGGGACAGGTGAGCGATCGATGAACGCACCCTCCCTGCTGGAAGACCGCCCGGCTGTCCGGACGCGGCGGCGGAACGACGATTACTCGCATTGCCGCCCCCTGTTCGAAGAGATGGCGGGTCTGCCCGACGGCCATCCGGAGCAGCGGAGGCTGCGTGAACGCCTGATCCTCGAACTTCTGCCGATCGCGGAACACATCGCCGTGCGGTTCAGCGGACGCGGTCAGCCGAGGGAAGACCTGATCCAGGTCGCCAGGATCGGGCTGATGAAGGCAGTCGACCGGTTCGATCCCGGACAGGGCGGCGACTTCCTGGCTTACGCGGTGCCGACGGTGATGGGCGAGGTGCGGCGTTTCTTCCGTGACACCGGCTGGGCGGTGCACGTCCCGCGCGGGATGCAGGAGCTGCGCACGCGGCTCTCACGGGGAACCACGGACCTGACCCAGACCCTCGGCCGCGCGCCGACCCCGTCCGAGCTCGCCGCTCACCTGGAAGTGGACGTCGACACCGTCCGGGAAGGCCTGCTCGCCGCGAACAGCTATCAGACGTCGTCCCTGGACAAGCCGGTCAACGAGGGCGAGGGCACGCTTCCCCTGTCCGACGTGGTGGGGGAGCTGGATTCCCGGTTCGAGCTCATCGAGGATCGCCACACCGTGGTCCCGCTGCTGGCGGGGCTGCCGGAACGGGACCGGGCGATCATCGTGATGCGGTTCTTCGACGGCCTGACCCAGTCGCAGATAGCCGCGCGTCTGGGGATTTCCCAGATGCACGTGTCCCGTCTGCTCACGAAGATCCTTCAGGACCTGCGCGGAAAGCTCAACGCGTAGCGAACAACTCGCCCAGGTGAGGCTGGGTCGGTGGTGTGCCCAGTGCACGTGAGGCGTCCCAGAGGGTGACGGCCGTGGCCGTCAGGACGGGCTTGCCGAGAGCGGTCTCGAGGTCTTCGAGCAGCGGTGTCGTGTGCAGGGCGGTTTCCGGGATCAGCAGCGCTTCGGCGTCGGCGTGGTCGGCCGCGGTCGCGAGTTCGGTGACGCGGTCGCGGTCCCAGGCGGCGAGGGCCCGATCGGAGGGCGCGTCGGCCGAAACCGAGTGAACGGTGGTGACACCCGCCTCGGCGAGGAAGCCGGCGAAACTCGCTGTCGTGTCGCGGTGATAGACGGAGGCGAGCGCGATCCGGCCGACGTCGAGGTGGGCGAGCGCGCCGAGGAAGGCCAAGGAAGTACTGCTCGCGGGCACCCCGAGCCGATCGCCGAGCACGCGGGCTTGTTCGCGCGCGCCTTCGAGTCCGCGGGTGAAACTGCAACTGGAGCAAGCCCAGCTGACGACGTCCGGTCGCTCGCCGAACCGCGCGGCGGCGGAGGCGAGCCGGTTCGGTTCGCCGAGTCCCCGGACGGCCTCGTGTTTCCCTGCCGGGTCGAGGTCTTCGAGCCGGCCGATCTTCTCGCCCCACGGGACGTACGCGAAGTCCACGACGAGACCGGGGTCGAGTTTCGCCGCCAGCGCGAGGAAATCGTCCTCGCCGCAGTCTCGGGTCGGGTAGAGCAGGCCGATGTGAGGTCCGGAGCGCATGCCGGACGGGTACCCGGCGAGTCCCCGCTCACACCGGACGGTGGTGTGAGCACGCCGTGGAAGGGGTATCAGGAGCCGCGCGAGTGAACCGAGAGAAAGGACCACGTCGTGGTGGACGGCCCCCGGCTCAACCCCGAGAAGGACCCTGAGGAATGGACCACCGGCGACGAGCCGATGACCGGACCGCAACGGTCGTATCTGCGGACGCTCGCGCAGGAAGCGGGTGAGGAGCCACCCGGGGAGCTGACCAAGGCGGAGGCGTCCGAACAGATCGAACGGCTGCAGCGCGAGACCGGCCGCGGTACGGACTGACGCGGTGAGCGGCGGTTCGGGTCCCGGCCCGAACCGCAACTCACGGCACGCTCACTGGCAGGCTTCGCAGTCCGGGTCGTCGATGCGGCAGGCGGCACCGTCGGTGAGCGGGAAGTCGAAGTCGTTCAGCGCGGGGACGGCCAGCGTGGTCTCTTCCGGCGTGGCGGTAGCGGACATGTCACTCCCTAGAGGTACGGAACGGGTCTTACCTCTCTGTAGCGCTGAAGATCGCCCGTCATTCCGTGACCCGCGCCACAAGCGGATCAGACGGCCGCCAGCTCCTTGCCGGGCAGCATCCCGTTGGGGATGTCGGTGACGCGCCAGGACTCCACGGTGAGCTGGACGGTCTCGATCGGCGTGTCCAGGAACGGCGTCACGTACGGCACCTTCGTCACGAGCAGCTCACGGGCGGTCTCGGCCCGCTCGCCGTCGAGGATCTCGGCGCGGACCATCGCCTGGAGGAACGGGTCGGCGGGCGAGCCGGTGGAGACGATGACCGAGGCCACCGGGTTGTCCCGGAGCGCGGCGAGGGTGCGGCCCCGTCGCTCCAGCACCAGGACGAGGGTGAACAGATCGGACTCGGCGAAGAAGACGCCGTTCACCCAGGGGCCGGATTCGCCGGCGGTGGCGAGGTACAGCGACTGGTGTGAGGCCAGTGTGGTCCGCGCGAGGGCGGAGACATCGGTCGTGGACATGGCGGAAACTAGACCCCGGGCGTGCGGCGGCCTCAAGTCCGACAATCCCATCGGGCGATTTTGGCTACTTAGTGGCGGGTTGGCTCGGCGTGGAAGCCGCTTCCGCGACGGTGGCGGAGGCAGGCATGCGGTCGACCGCTCTGCCGGGTTCGAGTGTCGGGGGGGGGCCAAATTGGGGGGGGGGTGTGACCCCACCAGGGTGTTGGGGCGCGGGGGCCC
>NZ_JBHXJK010000180.1:0-9449 GCF_042723255.1 Amycolatopsis thailandensis | reverse complement strand
CCCGCGGACGCGGGGGGGGGGGGTCTGCCCGGTCGCTGCACCCCCAGGGGGGGGGTTCTCTGGCCCCAAAAACTCTTGGGGGGGCGTTTTGCGCCCCCTATTTGGCAACCCCCCACGTCGGGCCCCTGCTGGAGTGCCTTGGGTCGGGGGTCTTGAGTGGCGATTCGGGTTCTGTTGAGGGGGAGGGCAGGAGTGTCCGGTTCGCTTGCTGGCGGTGTTGCGAAAGTGGCTTTCACAACCTTCAACGTTGCGAAAGTGGCTTTCACAACACCGTGGACCCGTCAGGCCGCGCCGAGCCGGGGCACGTGGCCTTCGGGTCCGCAGGAGCGTCGTCAGAGCGACCCCGCAGCCCGGAACAGCGCTTCCGCCTCGTCCACCGCCTTGGCGAGGACGCCGGGCTCCGCCCGCAGACCGGCGACGATCGCGTCGATCTCGCGCAATCCCGCCCGCCGCAACAGCCGCTTCTCGTTGGTGACCCATTCGCCCCGGGCCGCCAGCACCGCGTGCGCGGTCTCCATGGCGGCGGTGGCCAGCGCGCCCGCGACCTCCGTGGCCTGCCCGCGCGGCACGAAAGCGCCACGGGTGTAGCGCAGGGTCAGCTCCGCGCGGCCCCGCCACATCGGCGGAGCGGTTTCCCGCAGCGCTTCCGGGTACTCCGGTCGCGGCAGATCGCCGCGCAGCACGCGGTTGACGGAGAGTTCGGCGACAGGCAGGTAGCTCGGGACACCCGCGAGGTGGAACATCAACGGCTCCCAGTGGAACCGGCCCCGCCGTGCCTCGGCGAGCTGGTGTTCCACGGCGTCGAGATCGCGGTAGTGGACGTCGACCTGCTTGCCGTCGATCGTGAGCCAGGCACCGCCGTTGAACACGCCGCCGCCCCAGGCACCGATCTCGGAGACCTCGCCGTCCCAGCCGACGGCCCGTAGTTGCGCCGGGTCGAAAGCCCCGCGGTAGTAGACGGCGAAATCCCAGTCGCTGCCGGGGCCGTGGGTGTTCTGGGCGCGTGATCCACCGAGGGTGACGGCGTGCACGGCGGGCAGCGCGGCCAGGTTGTCGGCCACGTGGGCAAGAAAAGTCTCGTCGTTCATCGCGCGAACGATCTTAGGGGCGTTCCCGGGCGCACGCGACGGGTTTTGAGCGCGCGTGCGCGTGTGCCCGGCCGTACCCTCGGAAGATGACCACGATCCCAGGACGACTCCGCGCCCCGCTCGCGTTCCTCCCGTTCCTGGCCGCGGTCGCCGTGGCCGCGCTGGTGGGCGGGCTCGCCGCGGCCGACGCCCGCTCTGTCTACAGTGGACTGGAGCTGCCGCCGTTCGCGCCGCCCGCCTGGCTGTTCGGTCCGGTGTGGACGGTGTTGTACATCGGGATCGCAGTCTCCGGCTGGCTGTACTGGAAATCCGGCGGCGAACGCCGGGCACTGGCGTGGTACGCGGCGCAACTGGTCCTGAACGCCGCTTGGACGCCGCTGTTCTTCGCGGCCGGCGCCTATGGCCTCGCCCTGGCCGACATCGTCCTGCTCGACGTCGCCATCGTCGTCACCGCGCTGTACTTCCGCCGCTCCTCCCGTATCTCGGCCGCGTTGCTTGTGCCGTACCTCGCTTGGACGCTGTACGCGACCGCGCTGAACATCGCGATAGTCGTGCTCAACTGACCCCGATCGGCAGCGTGGCGGCCACTCCCTTGGCGTGCCTGCCGTCGAGCCGGTCCAGGGTCAGCCCGCCCCGGCGGGCGGCGAGTTCCAGCTCCCGCACCGCGTGCTCCACCGCTTGCGGTCCCGCGGCGGCGACCCGGATCGCCGCGCCGAGCAGGGGTTCGGTTTCGGTGGCGCGCCGGTGCGCGGTCACGGCGAGCGTCACCGCGGCCCGGGGAGCGGCCGCGAGCAGACGACGGGACAGATCCGCCGCGAGTGCCGGTGACAGCGCGTCCCAGCCGTCGATCCGGAAGGTCGCCTGGCAGATCGGGCCGCTGTGCCAGAACCGCCAGTCCTCCCGGATGCGCGCCCGGCCCGCCGTGACGTGCGCCAGCGACGCGAGCGTGCCGAGGACCTCGTTTTCGGCGAGCGCCCGCACGGGCAGCCCCTCGCGCCGGAGCCGCCGTCGCACGCGCCGGACCGTGTTCCCGAGCACCTGCCGCACATCGGCGTCGCGATGGACGTCGACCGTGCGCAGCGCCTGCAGCGCGACCCAACCCCGCGGCGGCCGCGAGCGGTCCGCGCCGACGTGGTGGATGACCTGGGCGGCGACGTCCAGATCCTGTTCCCGCGAAGGCGGCAGCACCGCCAGCGGCGACGGCATCGGCTGCTCGCGCGCGGCCGACTTCGGTTGCAGCACAGCGGTGATCCCGTCGGCGCGGCTGACCATGAACACCGGCTCGTCGCCGATCTCACCGGTGATCCCCTCCGCTTCCGGCGACAACAGGCGCAGCAGCGCGCGGCCTGCCTCGCCCGCGTTCCGGAGGTCCCGGTCGCGGTCGCGCAGCAGGTACCCGGACGCCGAACCGGCCCACTCGTAGAGCCAGCGACCGCGAAACCGCACGGCTGTCAGCGCGAGGACCAGCACGGCCGCGGTGATCACCGCGGCCACCAGCGGCCAAGGCCGTCCCGCCACCAGGACGAGCGCGACGAGGACGAGCTGCCAGCAGATGATCTGCGGCACCCCGATCCCGCCGAACCGGCCGGGGCGCCGCGCCGAAGCGGGCACCGCCGGAGTCGGCGGCGGCGAACCGTACGCGGGTGCGGGAACGGGCGCCGGCGCGGTCCACTGCGGCCGCTGCCCGGCCTGGCGGGCGGCGTTCAGCGCGTGCAGCGCGGCTTCACGAGCGGCGGCCCGGGCCGCCGGTGCGGCGTAGGCGAGCGGGTCGGGCAGGGCTTCGGGCCGCGATACGGCCGTTGCCGTTCGGGGAAGCGGCGGGGGCGGCGCCTGGTACCGCCCGTCCGTCCTGGCCGCGCCGGATTCGGTCATCGTCCTGCCTCCTCGATGTCCGCCTCAGCGTGTCCGGCGAACATGAGGTTTCGATGACACCGGCGACGGGACAGGGTGTTTCATCGAAATTTCATGGTGGCTCTCTAGCTTGATCGCGTGAACACCGATGAGCGGGACACGAAGCGCTTCAGCGTCGTGGCCAGGACACGGATGGCCGTGGCGCTGGTGGTCGCGGGCTGCCTGGCGCTGGTCGGCCTGGCGGTGACCGGGCAGGCGGCGACCCCGGAACGGCTGGAGTTCGTCCAGGTCGGCCACTGGGTCTACAACGACGCCGCCCAGTCCGCGTTCCACGTCGACGGCTCGACGAGCCGCGTCGACGCGCGCGCGGACGTACCCGGCGCCGCGAGCGGCAGCCAGGTCGTGCAGGGGGACGATTCGGGTTACGTGGTCGAGCGGAACCGCATCACGGAGTTCGACAAGGCGACCTTGAGCGTGGAGGAGTCCACCCCGCCGCCCGCGCCGGAGACGCCGTTCGTGCTGGAGATCGCGGGCGGTCCGTACCTGGTCTACCGCAACGCCGGTCAGATCGTGCGGCTCGGCGACCCGTCCGCGACCGTGCCCGCAGGGGGGCCACTGTCGCGACCTGTCGCGACCTCCGACGGCACGGTGTGGGTGCACCGGGTCGACAACGGCTCGATCTGCGAGCTGCCGAAGGACGCCGCGGTCCTGACCTGCACCGCACAGCTCCCGCCTGGGCACGGCGGCGGGCTCACGCTGGTCGGCGACCGGCCGGTCGTGCTCGACATGACCGGCGACAGCCTCCACCGGGTCGGCCCTGGCGGGCTCGGCGAGGCCCTTCCGCTCGGCATCAAGCTTTCGCCGTCGGCGCAGGTGGCCAACAGCGCCGCCGGTGACCGGCTGGCCATCGCCGATCCGGAGCGCAACCAGCTCCACCTCATCGACGTCAGCGGCCTCGACCAGGACCGTCCGTCCGCGAAGCCGATCTCGGTCGAGCTGACCAAGGGCAGCCGGTTCAACGGCCCGCTCTCCTCGTCGAACGTGGTCGCCATGGTCGACGAAACCCGCGGCGAGGTCCTGACCTACGACGCCGCCGGCACGCTCAAGTCCACAGCGAAGGTGCCGAGCCAGGGGACAGGGCCGAGGCTGGCGAAGGGCGAGGACAACCGGATCTACGTCGACAGCTCCGACGGCTCGCACGTGCTGGTCGTCAACGGAGAGGACGGTTCGGTGGTCGACGTCGACGTCGACAAGGCGGCCGGCAGCCAGACCGCGGGCGCGCCGTCGGCCGAGCCGGACCCGTCCGGCGAGCAGCAGCCGCCGCCACAGCAGAACCCGCGACAGCAGCAACAAGCGCCTCCGAGCACCAAGAAGGCGATCCCGCCGGTGGCGAAGGCGACTCCGCCCGGCGCGCCGAAGAAGGTGAGCGCGACCGCGGGTGACGGCTCCGTCAAGGTCTCGTGGAGCCCGGCCGCGGACAACGGGGCACGGATCACCGGCTACCGCGTGACCTGGACCGGCGGCTCCACCCGGCTCGCCGGAACGTCGCGCGGGACCACGATCTCCGGGCTGACCAACGGAACCGCGTACGTGGTCACCGTCGTCGCGGAGAACTCGGCGGGACTCGGGGTGGGTGCCAGCGCCAAGGCGGTCGTCCCGGGGCCCGCGAACCGGCCCGCCACGGCACCGGTCGTCACCGCGAACGCCACCTCCGCCGGGAAGGTGTCGGTCAGCTGGAAGCAGCCCGACCTCCGCGGCGGCACGCTCGTGCACTACCTGGTGAGCGCGACAGGACAGGGTCAGCGCACGCTTTCGGCCACCTCGACGGAATTCACCGGGGTCACCGGCACGGCGACCGTCTCGGTCCGCGCGGTCACGAAGTTCGATTCGGGGTCCACGCTCACCGGGGCCACCGGCAGCAAAAAGGTCACCGTGCCGGTTCCGTCGGAGCCGCCGACCATCACCATCTCCGGTGTCCGGGTCGGGACGACGGGCCTGATCGTTTCCGTCAACGCGAACGGGAAGGGCGCGTCCGCGACCTGCCAGGCGGAGTTCAACGGCGCCCTCTCCACCCCGAAGTCGTGCTCCGGTGCCACCAGCCTGAACCTCAACAACGTGGCCTACATCGGCGCGATCACGGTGACCGCGACCATCAAGACGACCGGCGGCACCGGCAAGGACAGCTGGACCGGCGTGCCCAGCGCGGGCGGAAGCGCCCCGGCCGGCCCCGAGCCGGGCCCCGGCCCCCTCGGCGGCGGCGCTCCCGGTGGCTCGCTGCTCTGGCTCGGACCGATCGCGATCCTCGGCTTGCGCCGTCGAAAGGAAAAGGAACTTCTGTGACGCTCACCCCCAGGGTCGCCTACGAGCAGATCGCCGAGAACGTGCAATCGGTGGTGCGCGGCAAACCCGAGGTCGTCCGGCTCACCGTGGCGGCGCTGTTCGCCGAAGGGCATCTGCTGATGGAGGACGTGCCCGGCGTCGGGAAGACGACGATCGCGCGCTGCGTCGCCGCCAGCATCGGCGGCCGGTGGAGCCGGATCCAGTTCACGCCCGACCTGCTGCCCGGCGACATCACCGGCGTGATGGTCTACCACCAGAACGCCGAACGCTTCCAGTTCCACCCCGGCGGGATCTTCGCCAACGTGGTGCTGGCGGACGAGATCAACCGGGGTACCCCGAAGACACAGGCCGCGCTGCTGGAGGTGATGGCCGAGCGCCGGGTCACCGTCGATTCGGTCGGCCAGGCGGTGCCGCGGCCGTTCCTCGTGGTGGCGACGCAGAACCCGATCGAGCTGGAGGGCACCTACCGGCTCCCTGAGGCTCAGCTGGACCGGTTCCTCATGCGCATTTCGGTCGGCTACCCGGATCTGGAATCCGAGATGCGGGTGGTGATGGGGGACTGCGCCGGGGTGACACCGGACGAGCTGAAGCCGGTGCTGGGCATCGCCGACGTGCAGTCGGTCATCGACGAGGTCCGGAAATCCAACCTGGCACCCGAGATCGTCAACTACGCGGTGCGGCTGGCGGCGGCGAGCCGGTCGCATCCGGACGTCCGCTACGGCGCGAGCCCGCGTGGCAGCATCGCGCTGATCCGGGCGGCGCAAGGGCTCGCCGCCACCTTCGGCCGCGACTTCGTCACACCGGACGACGTCAAGGACGTCGCGCATCCGGTGCTCGATCACCGGCTCGTGCTGACGCCCGACGCGGAACTCAACCAGCGGCGGACCGCCGACATCGTCGACGAGCTCCTGGGCGCGACGGCCGCTCCCATGGCCGCGATGGGGAGGTAGGCCGTGCGGCTCACCCGCCGCGGTGTCATCGTGCTCGCCTTCGCCGCCGGGTTCTACGCCCTCGGCGAGCTGGCCGGGTACACGTTTTTCCGTGCCTTCGCGGGGATCGCGGCGGGCGCGGTGCTGATCGCGTTGGCCACCACCAGGTTCCGGCCGCGGGTGGAGATCGGCCGGACCGTGCAGCCGGACCGGGTCGAACGCGGGAAGCCCGCGCTCGCCTCGCTCGTCGTGCGCAACGCCGGTGCGCGGCGGCACGGCGGTTTCACCGCGGGGGACGGGGTCGGGACCGAAACGCACAGCCTGCGCGTCCGCCCGCTCGCGCCCGGCGCGGAAGCGACGTACCACTACGAACTGCCGACGACGGCGCGCGGGAAACTGCGGGTCGGCCCGCTCGTCGTGCACCGGCCCGATCTGTTCGACCTCGCCCGTGGCGACCAGACCGTCGGGAGCACCGCGTGGCTGTGGGTGCATCCGCGGCGGCACGCGGTGCGGGCGGCGCAGGCGGGTCACCCCCGGCATCACCACGAAGGCCCGATCACCGACCCGCCGTTGCGTGGTTCGGCGGATCTGCGCGCGGTGCGGGAGTACGTGATCGGCGACGAGGTCCGGCATCTGCACTGGAAGGCGACCGCCCGGACCGGGCGGCTCATGGTGCGCGAGTACGCCGATCCGGCCCAGCCGCGATTCACCGCCGTGCTGGACACACGGCCCGGAGCGATGCGACCCGCCGTTTTCGAAGAGGCCGTCGAGGTGGCGGCATCCCTGTTCTACGCGTCGGCGTCGGCGGGCCAGCACTGCCGCCTGATCACGTCCGCGGGCGCGGACACCCTGACCGACAGCGGGGTCCGCGCGGCGAGGACGCTGCTGGACGAACTCGCGCTCGTCGCGCAGGACGCGCCGAACTCCGCGCCGCTGCTGCCCTCGGCCCTGGCCGCCGCCGAACGCCCCGGCGGGGTGCTGGTGGTGATCACCGGTCCGGACGCCGACCTCGGCCACGCCGCGCGCTGGCGCCCCGACACCGTGGTCCGGCTCGGTGACCTCAGGCCGTCGGCGGGGGCCCGCGGCGTGATCATCGCGGTCGACGCCGCCGGTGCCGCCGCACAGTGGAATTCCTTGGTGGGTAAGGCATGAGCGCGGGATCGGAGCGGATCGCGGCCGCCGGTCTGCTCGGCGCGACCGGCGTGGCCGGACTGCTGTTCACGCCGGTGTTCGGCTGGGGGCCGCTGCTGGTCCCGGTGCTCGTGGTCGTCCTCGTCGGCTACGGCTGCGTCGAGCTGACCGCGAAATTCCCCAAGCTGGTTCCTTACCGGCCGTTGCTCGTCGCGCTGCTCGGCCTGCTCGGTCTGATCGAGACGGTGCTGACCTCGACCACGCTCGCCTTCCTGCCCACTCTCGCTTCGCTGCAAGGGGTGGCGCGAGGTTTCACCGAAGGATGGCGGCTCACGCTTCAGTCCACGTGGCCCGCCCGGCCGGTTCCCGACCAGCTGTTGTTCGTCCCGCTCGCGGTGCTGCTCGCCGTCGTGCTCGGGCTGGAACTGTTGCTGCGGTTGAAGAAGCCGCTCGTGGCGCTGGTGCCGAGCCTGGCCGTCGCCGGGCTCGCGCAGGCGTATCAGGCGTTGACGGGCATCGGCGCGGTGGCGGCGGCGCTGGGGTACACGCTGCCGTCCGGACTGCTGCTGTGGGCGGGGCGGCGCACCCGGTCGGCGAGCCGGGCGCCCGGCGGGCCGCGGTTCTCCTGGCGGGTGACGGGATCGGCGGTCTGGCCCGCACTGTCCACAGTGGTCGCACTGGTCGCCGGGGCGGTCGCCCTCGCCGGGCTCGACCCGGCCGGCCGTGATCCGCTGACCCTCAAGGACACCCAGGCGGCGCCGCCGCCTCGGAGCAGGCTCGGCAATCCGCTCGACGAGATCGCCCAGCGGCTCACCCGGCCGAACGACGAGGTTTTCCGCTACCGCGGGGACGTCCCGGTCGATCAGTGGCGCCTGATCGTGCTGAACGGTTTCGACGGCGCGAACTGGTCGTCCGATTCCCGGCTCCAGCGGCTCGGTGCGGGTCTCGAAGGCGCTCCCGGCGGCACGGGCGGCACCGCGGAGCTGAAAGTGCGCGGACTGGCCGGACCGTGGCTGCCGAGTCATCAGGGCCTGACCGGTGTGGACGGCCTGACGCCGCTGGTGGACCAGTCCGCGGGCACCCTGCTGATGGAGTCGCCGTCGCTCGAACGGAACTACCGGCTGAGCTGGTCCGCACCCGACGTCGATCTCGGTTCGGGGGAGGTCGACGCGCGGGCGCCGGGCGGGCTCGGCGGCCTCGGCGCGGTACCGCCCGAGGTCGACCAGCTGGCCAAGGACGCCGTGCGCGGTCTGCGTCCGACGTTCCAGTCCGCGCTCCAGCTGGAACGCTTCCTCGCCACGAACTACCTGCTCGCGGCGGGCTCGGACGAGCTGCCGACCGGGCACGGCTGGCCGCAGCTGCGGCACTTCCTGCTGGAGAGCAAACGGGGGACGAGCGAGCAGTTCGCCGCCGCTTACGTCGTCCTGGCACGGATGAGCGGTATCCCGGCGCGGCTGGTGGTCGGGTTCCGCGGTTCGGCCGAGACCGACGGCGGGATGAACGTCGTCCGCAACCGCGATGTCCTGGCGTGGCCCGAAGTCGCGGTCGCCGGGGCGGGCTGGGTGCCGCTCGACCCGACCGCCGCGGCCGGCAAGGCGGGACGCGATCAGGCCGCTTCCGGCAAGGCCGTCGCACGGGCGCGGGCGCAGCTGCCTGCCGAACAGGAACTGCGGCCGCCGCAGCTCCCGCCGGGCACGCCCGCGGACACCGCCGAAGACCAGAACGCCGACGCGGGCGCGGGCTGGTGGTGGGTCTCGCTCGCCGCCGCGATCGTCCTTTTCGGACTCCTGTGGCTTCTCGGGGTTCCGGTGGCGAAGGTCGTCCGCGCCCGGCGGCGGCGTCGCCGGTCCGGTGCCGAAGGGGTACTCGGCGCCTGGGACGAGATCCGCGACCGGTTGCGCGCGCACGGCGTGCCGTTCCGGATCGGGATGACCCCGCGCGACCTCGCCGAATCGGCGGGATCACTGGCCGGAGAGGGGATCCGCGAGCCCGTCGCCAGGCTGGCCAAGGTGCTGGACGTGACCCTGTGGTCCGGGGTTCCGGTGGGGGACGGCGCCGTCCGGCGGGCGTGGCAGGAGGTCGGCGAGGTGCGGCGGGGCCTGGCCGGCAG
>NZ_JBHXJK010000179.1:0-13812 GCF_042723255.1 Amycolatopsis thailandensis | reverse complement strand
CGGGACACTCAGTGTCCCCAACGCCACATTGGGGACATCCCCCACGCTCTCGGATACCGCCCAGCCAAGTCGGTAAAAGTCTCCTTGAAGGACTTTGATTCCCTCAAGGAGACCTGGACCAGCGGACGTCAGGAGCGAGGAGCCTCGGTGGGCAGGAACCGTTCCACCGGCTTCCCCCGCCAGGCGGCGATGATCCCCAGCGGATCCGGCCGCAGCAGCGAAGCGGCGGCGTACACGCTCGCGGCGACGACGCCGGCCATGAACCACCAGTCGTAGAGCGCCTGCTCCCCCGTCGGGTAGTACACCAGCGTCACGAACACCGACACCGCGACGACGACCGCGAGGTTCCGGCGACGCCATTCGAAGGCGGACAGAACGACGAAACCCCAGGTCAGGTACCACGGCAGCGATGGCGGCGGCACGATCGCGCCGGCCAGCAGGACGATCGCCATCCGGTGGATCGCCGGATATCCCCCGTCACGGGCCAGCCACCACTGCCAGCCGGCGAAGACGAACAGGCCGACCATCGCGATCGCCCGGAACACCGTGACGAACGGCGAGACCTCGACGTCGACCACCAGGTTCACCAGCGAGTAGAAGATCTCGCCGATCCCGGTCGGGAAGTTCATCCAGTTCGCGATCAGCGTCGGCGCCTTGAGACCGCCCAGCCAGCCGAGGTTGACCGAGCCGAGCGAGAGCCAGGTTCCCGCGACGAACACCGGCAGGAAGATCCCCACCGACGCGGCGCCCGCGCGGAGGAAGTTGACCACCTTCCGGTCGCCGGGCAGGTGGTTCGCCCATACCCAGACCAGGAACGGCAGCGCCCAGGCCGCGGTGGGCTTGATCAGCATGCCGATGGTGACCAGGACGATCGCGACGACGTGCTTGCGCTCCAGCGCGGCCAGCACGCCGACGGTGAGGAAGCCCAGCATCAGCAGGTCGTTGTGCGGTCCGCCGACGAGGTGGATCACCGTCATCGGGCTGGCGATGGCGAGCCACAGGGTGATCGGCAGCTTGCCGCCGAGGTGCTTGACCAGCCGCGGCAGCGACCACAGCATCCCGATCAGGCCGATCATCAGCACCAGGCGGGTCGCGACGACGCCGGCGATCATGTCGTTGCCGGTGATCCCGACGATCCACTTCGCGAACAGCAGGAACAGCGGGCCGTACGGCGCGGGCGTGGTCTGCCACAGCGGGTGGACGTTCTGCACCACGTCCGGCAGCACGTCCAGTTCGGCCGGGCCGTTGGCGTACGGGTCGAGCCCGTTCAGCAGCTGCGCGCCCTGAGCGAGGTACGAGAAGACGTCGCGGGTGAACAGCGGCGGCGAGACCAGCAGCGGCGCCATCCAGCACGCGGCGGCGATGACGATCGGGCGGCTACCGATCCGGCCGGCCAGCGCGTAGCGGCCCAGCCGGACCCAGGCCCAGATGATCAGCGCGAAGCCCGTGTAGAGCATCGTGTTGGCGAGCATGCGGCCATGGCCGTAGCGGATCCACGACAACGGTCCGTGCCCCAGGATCGGGTCACGGATGAGGATGCCGCCGGCGCCGAGCGCGGCCAGCATCAGCAGCGTGCTGCCTATCGTCCCCATCGCGATGGTGCGGTACGGGAACCGGGAAGGCACCCGGAGCCGCTCGCCGAGCGAGCCGGACGAGGGCGTCTGCGGGGTGTCTGTCGTGGTCGCCATTTCGAGATTGGAGGTTACACACCGCGCCTGTGCGAGTGCGCGGCAATGGGTGCTTCCCGGGTCGGGGGCGGGGTTCCCTTCGTTCAGCGGTCGATCGTCTCTCGCTGAGCGGTACCACCGGGCAACGCGGCGAGCAGCGACTTCGTGTAGTCGTGCTTCGGGTCCAACAAGACCTCTTCGACGGTGCCGTCCTCCACCAGCTCCCCGCGGTACATCACGGCGACCCTGTCGGCGATGTTCCAGGCCAGACCGAGGTCGTGGGTGATCACGAGCCCGGCGAGACCCAGCTCACGCCGCAGACGCAGCAGCAGCGCCAGGATCTCCCCCCGCACCGACGCGTCGAGCGACGCCACCGGCTCGTCGGCGACGAGGACGCCCGGGTCCAGTGCGAGCGCGCCCGCGATGACCACTCGCTGCCGCTGGCCGCCGGACAGCTCGTGCGGGAGCCGGTCGAGGAACTTCTCCGCGGGCCGCAGTTCGGCCGCTTCGAGGGCCTTGGTGACGATCTCGTGCTCGTTCGCGCCCAGTCCGTGGATGCGGGGGCCTTCCGCGACGGCCTCGTACACCGTGTGGTTCGGGTTCAGCGCGCTGGTCGGATCCTGCAGCACCAACTGCACCTGACGCCGGTACGCCTTGAGCCCGGCGCCGCCGAGCGGGACCGGCTTGCCGTCGTACCGGACGGCGCCCGAATCGGGTTTCTGCAGGCCGAGCAGCGTTCGGGCGAGCGTCGTCTTGCCCGAACCGGACTGCCCGACCAGGGCGACGATCTCGTCCTTGCGCACCTTGAGGCTCACTCCGGCGACGGCGTCGATGCGTTTGCCGGCGCGGTCGCGGAAACTGACGCGCAGGTCCTCGGCCTCCAGCAGCGCGGGCCGCCCGCCGTCGCGTTCCGGTTCCGGCGGCAGCGGTGTGCTCGTGGCGGGCGCGAACCGCGACACCGGGTCGCCGACGGTCGGGAAAGCGGCCGCCAGCGCCTTGCTGTGCTCGTGGCGCGGCGCGCTCATCAGTTCCGCGCTCGGCCGTTCCTCGACGATCTCGCCGTCGTACATCACCGCGATCCGGCGGCAGGTCGCGGCGAGCACCGACAGGTCGTGGCTGATCATGATGAGCCCGATTCCCTGTTCGGCGACCAGCCTGCCCAGCAGGTCGAGCACCTGGGCCTGGACGACGACGTCGAGCGCGGTCGTCGGCTCGTCAGCGATGATCAGCCGCGGCGAGCAGGCCAGTGCCATCGCGATCATGACGCGCTGCTTCTGCCCGCCGGACAGCTCGTGCGGGTACGCCCCGGCGCGACCGGGCGGCAGGTCGACCTGTTCGAGCAGTTCCGCGACCTTGGCCCGCACCTCGCTCTCCGACAGCGCCTTGCCACCGGGTGGGTGCAGGCGGATCGGCTCGGCGATCTGCTCGCCGATCTTGCGGACCGGGTTGAGCGCGTGCATCGCGCCCTGGAAAACGACCGAGGCCTCGGCCCAGCGCACCGCGCGCAGCCTGCCCCATTTCATGGCCGTGACGTCTTCGCCGTCGAGCAGGATCTCGCCAGTGACCTTCGCCGAACGCGGGAGCAGCCGCAGCACGCTCATCGCGACCGTCGACTTCCCCGACCCCGACTCCCCCGCCACGCCGAGCGTGTCACCGGGTTCGAGCACCAGGTCGACGCCCCGGACGGCGGCGACCTCGCCGCCGCCGGTGGCGTAGGTGACGCCGAGGTTCTTCAGTTCCAGCAAGGGGCTCATGAGTGCTGTCCCTTCAGTCGCGGGTTCAGCACGGTTTCCAGCGCACGTCCGACGAGGGTGAAACCGAGCACGATCACGACGATCGCGATACCCGGCGGCAGCAGATTCCACCAGGCGCCCCGGGTGATGGCTCCGTTGTTCAGCGCGCTCTGCAACATCGCGCCCCAGGAGATGGAGTTCGGGTCACCGACGCCCAGGAAGGCGAGCGTGGCGTCCGCGATGACGGCGTTGCCGACCACGAGAGTGGTGTTGGCGAGCACGAGCGGCATGACGCCGGGCAGCACGTGTTTCCCGACGATGTGCAGGTGTCCCCCGCCAAGCGCCTTCGAGCGCTCGATGTACGGCCTGCTCTCGATGGTCAGGGTCTGCGCCCGGACCAGCCGCGCGGTGCTCGGCCACGCCGTGACCCCGATGGCGATGATGACGGTCGCCGTGTTCCGGTCGAGGACGGCCGCCAGGACCACGGCCAGCACCAGCGACGGCAGCACCAGGAAGAAGTCGGTGAACCGCAGCAGCAGGCTGGAGAGCCAGCCGCCGAAATGCGCGGCCGCGATCCCGATGATCGTGCCGATCAGCACCGAGAGGAACGCGGCGGAGAATCCGACGAGCAGGGAGATCCTCGCGCCCCAGTACGTCATCAGGAGGACGGACCGGCCGTCGATGTCGGTGCCGAGCCAGAACTCCCCGCTCGGGGGCTCCAGCGGACCACCGGTGACCTTGGTGACGTCGAGCCCGGACTCGTCGGTCAGGACCGGCGCCAGGATCGCCAGCACGGTGATGACACCGAGGAAGATCAAGCCGGTCAGCCCGGCCTTGTTGGCCGCGAACTCGCGCCAGTGTTTCGCCACCGCCGCCCGGCGACGGCGCCAGGCGATCGTGCTCGGCTTGTCCGTGGCGGTCATGCCGTCCGCACCCTCGGGTCGAGTACGCGGTAGAGCAGTTCCGCGAACAGGTTCATCACCACGACCGCACCGGCCAGAACCACGAATACTCCTTGCAGGAGAGGAAGATCCGGCCCCTGGAGCGACGTGTAGAGCAGCTGGCCGAGGCCGGGCCAGCTGAACACGGCCTCCACCGAGACCGCACCGGACACCACCATGCCGAACTGGATGAAGATGAGCGTGACGGTCGGCAGAAGGGCGTTGGGCACCGCGTGCTTGCGCCGGACCAGGTCGTCCCGCAACCCCTTCGCCCGCGCGGTGGTGAGGTAATCGGAGTTCATCTCCCCGATGAGCGACGACCGCATCACGAGCATGTACTGGGCGTAGAAGACCACGAGCAGGGTCAGACAGGGCAGCACCAGGTGGTGCAGGACGTCGAGGCCTTCGGAGAAGAACCCCGGCTCGACGTCCGGGGAGTGCATGCCGCGGCTGGGGAAGAGCCCGTTCGTGGCGACCAGCAGGATGAGCCCCAGCCAGAACTGCGGCACCGACCACAGCGTGAGCGCGATCCCGGTCTGGACGCGGTCGAAGGAGCTGTTGCGACGCCAAGCGGCGCGGATGCCGAGCCACAGACCGAGCAGGATCGCGAGCACCGTCGCGCTGCCGACGAGCAGGATGGTCGGCCACAGCCGTTCCCCGATCAGGCCGGCGACCGGCTGCCGCAGGATGTAGGACTGGCCCATGTCACCGGTCAGCAGACCGGTGATGTAGTCCCAGAACTGCACCAGCAGGGGCTTGTCCACGCCCATCTGCTCGCGCAGTTCCGCCATCATCTTCGCGTCGGTCGGCCGGTCGCGGACCATGGTCCGGACCGGGTCGCCGGGCAGCATCCGGAACAGGAAGAAGCCGAGGACGACCACCAGGACGAGGCTGGCCACCGCCTCGCCGATCTTGGTGAGGACGAACCGGGCGGTGCCGGTCCCGCCCCGGCGCTCGTCGGGGTCGACGAGCGCCGAGGGCTGATCGAGGGAACTGAGTGCTTCGGTCAACGCTGTCCTTTACTCCCGGTCGTCGGCCGACTTGCCGCGCCGCCCGAGCAGCACGCCGCCGCCGACGAGCACCACGAGCACGACCGCGCCGATGCCGATCCACAGTCCGGTGTTGCTTCCGCCGTCCTCCGAGCTCGCCGCGGCCGCGTCGGCCGGAGTGGCGCCGTAGACGCCCCAGTAGCCGGACTGCTCGAGGATCGCGCCGTCGGGCTGCGGCTGTTTGGTGAACGAGGAGAACTTGTCCGAACGGTAGGCCTCGAGCACGTTGTCGTAGTCCAGGACGACGTCGACGTACTCCCCCGCCAGGATCGCCTGGGCCTGCTTGACGATCTCGGCGCGCTTGGCCGGGTCGAACTCGGTCAGCTGCTTCTTGTACAGGTCTTCGTAGCGCGGGTCGCAGAAGAACGTCGCCGAGCTGCCGCCGTTGCCCTGGGCGTTCGGGCGGCCGGCGCAGGTGTTCAGGCTCAGCGCGTAGTCCGGGTCGGGCGAAGTGCCGTAGCCGGAGATCGCTAGGTCGTAGTTGCCCGCGGTGGTGCGGTCGTCCACCTCGTCGTCGGAGACGAGCTCCTGCTTGACGCCGATGCCGATGTCCTTGAGCCAGCCGCTGACGAACTGGACGGTGCGCTGGTCGAACGGCCGGTTCGCGTGACCGGCGAGGCGGAACTCCAGCTTCGCGCCGCCGGGGGCGACGCGGATGCCGTCCGCTCCCTTGGCGTAGCCCGCCTGGTCGAGGGTGGCGTTCGCGGCCGCGATGTCGAACTTCGTCTTCTCGGCGTCGGACGGGGTCCAGTTGTAGGTCTTGTAGATCGCCGGCACGACACCGGTCCCGGGCTGGCCGTAGCCGTTCATGACCTTGTCCACGATGGACTTGGTGTCGATGGCCTGCGCGATCGCCTTGCGGACGCGGACGTCCTTCAGGATCGGGTTTCCGTCACCGATCGGCTGGTCGACCACGTTCTTGACGCCGAAGTTGATGATGAGCTCGTTGTACCGGCGGCCGGGGGCCTTGTTCGTGGTGATGTTCTTCTCGCCCTTGAGCGCGTCGAACTGCGTCGGCGTGAGCCGGTTGATGACGTCGACCTCGCCCTGCTTCAGCGCGTTCACCGCCGCCTCGGCGTCCTTGAACTGGAGCAGCTGGAGTTCGTCGACCTTGGGCGCGCCGCGCCAGTAGTCCTTGTTCGCCTTGAACTTCACGAACTCGTTCTTCTTGTACTCGGTCAGCAGGTACGGCCCGCTGCCGACTCCGACGACGGCCATCTCGTCGGTCGAGGGGGCGTTGAGGTCCTTGATCGGCTCCCAGATGTGCTTGGGAACGATCGGGACGTCGAGCGAGGTCATGCTCGACTGCGGTGCCTTGGTCTTGATGACGAGCGTCTTGTCGTCCGGCGCCGACACCGACGCGAAGTTGCTGACGTAGCTGCCGTTCGCGGTGCGGGCGTTCTCGTCGTCGAGCATCCGCTGAAAGGTGTACGCGGGATCCTGCGCGGTGACCGGCTTGCCGTCGGACCACTTCATCCCCTGGCGGATGGTGAAGGTCCAGGTGAGCTTGTCGTCCGACGTCGTCCACGACTCGGCCACGCCGCCCGTGGGCTGGGTGTCCTCGGCCGAGGGCAGGGTCAGGAACTCGTAGTTGAACCGGCCGACCTGCGTCGCCGCCGACAGCTGGGCGGTGAAGGGGTTCAGGTGGTCGATCCCGGTCGTGAGCGCCACCCGGAGGACCTTGCCCTGTTGCTGCGCCGCCGCGGCGGGCACGAACGGCACCGTCGCGACCGCCGAAGCGGCGAGGACCGCGACCACGCGAAGACCGCGCCGTCGCTTCGGAAAACGCTCTGTGCGCACGAAGACCACCCCATCGAAATTCGCTGTGTCCCAACCCCCGAGGCGGAAAAGTAACCACATGTCGCGGTAACCGCGCAATGACTCGCCAATACCGATCGTGCACAGCGGATGCCGTCGCGTGGTCAACAGCTACTTTACGCTTCATTGACGTCGCACTGAGTCACCGTTTCGGCGCGCGAACCGGCGACACGTGCGGTGTCCTGGGTATTCAAGGGAAGCCTGCTTGCAAAAGGCTTGCGCGCGATGATGCTCAATCGATACGTGCGACGAAGTGGGAGCAAAGCGTTTCGTCCTCCGGATGCGGTAGTTGCGTGTGCAAGCACCGCATCCAGAGGACGAAACGCGGGCGTCAGCCGACGGAGACCTCACGCCGTCGCGCGGTGGCGGCACCCGCGTACAGCCACGCGAACAACGCCCACATGCCGGCGAAGATCAACCCGACGGTGGCGTACGCGATCGTCCACAGCACGGCGGGCGTCTCCGACTTCCGTTCCCGCTGGAGGAACTCGATCTCGGACATGAACGGCCGCGAACCGGACGACGCTTCGATCGCCGGGGCGTTCGCGGCGGGGTCGGCGGGCGCGTAGATCGGGGCGAGCCCCATCATCCGATTCGGGACGTGCACGCGGATCCCGGTCTTCCACTGGCCGAACACCGGCAGCGGCTCGACAGTGCGGTACACACCGTCGCCGATCTTCTCCAGCGGCGCGGTGAAGAAGTCGCCGCCTTGCCAGGCGAAGCCGTTGAGCCAGACGGAGTCGTCGGCCAGATCGGGCCGCGAGATCGTGACGGTCGCGTCGACCCACCGGGGCGTGCCGCCGCCGTGCGGGTTCGAGATCGGCTGCCCGGCCGCGGCCTCGGTCAGCCGGACGTCCGCGGTGAAGTCCGCTTCCGGATCCTGCGGGACGGCCACCGCCGACATCAGGACGACCGCGCCCAGCGCGCCGACGAGCCCGACCACGTGCCGGGGACCGGCCGCGGGCACCAGCGTCGCCGTCTCCTCCACTCGCTGGTACTGCCAGACGCCGATGAACGCGCCCGCGAGTGCCGCACCGGTCCCGAACAGGACGAACAACGGCAGATGGGCGGTCGGCCACGGGTTCGGCATCAGCCACTGGGTGAACGCCGCCTCGGTGAGCATCCCGGCCGTCCCCACGAGCAGACCGGCGACGGCGGCGAAGGTGTAGCCCTGCCGGTTGCGCATCGCGAGCGCGACAACCTCGATGATCACCGCCTCGGCGATGTACGGCAGCAGCGATGCCACGTGCAGGTCGGCGAACAGCGGGAGGACGGTGAAGGACGCGCGAGTGACCAGGAAGACGGCGACGACGATCAGCGCGCCACCCGGCCCCCAGGACAGTCGTCCATAGGTCAGCGTCCAGGCGCCGATCAGGCCGACGAGCACGACCTGGGACAGCATCGGGAACTGCGGGACGCCGAGGTCGAACTCCATGAGGAACGCCGACGCGCCCATCATCCAGGCACCGGCGAGCACCGGGCCGAGCAGGCGCACGATCGGTCCGGTCGCGCCGACCTGACGCGCCTCGCCGAGCAGCAGCTGGAGACCCAGCACGACACAGACGCCGCCACCGATCATCAGGACGTGGGTCGGTCCCCATTCGGTGACGTCCTGGCCGAACAGCCGGTGCCAGACGTCGTCGAGCGGGAACCCGGCGATGCCGACCAGACCGGTCGCCATCATCTGGATGGAGCCCATCGGCGCCTTCCAGTGCGGGCCGATCTTGAACGTCCGCTTGGGCAGGTCCTTGGTCGCCAGGGTCGCGCTGAGCACGCCGCTGGCGAAGATGCCCATCAGTCCGAAGTAGATCGGGTAGTGCGACGGGTTCGCCAGCGGGCCTTCGTCGCGGCCGAGCTCCATGTGGATCGGGACGTCCCAGTAGACGCCGATCAGCGCCGACATCCCGGACAGGAAGGCGACGAACATCGGCAGTGCCGCCCAACGCGGCAAGCCGCTCAAGTCGCCCATCCAGTCGGCGACGCGGCCGACGACGGTCCGCTTCCCCGCGCGCTCGCGGAGGACGAAGACGGCCAGGGGCAGGAAGACCGCGGTGAACATCAGGCCCGCGATGACGATCTGCCCGAATTGCGCACCGCCGGCAGGCGGGCTCTCCTGAGCCATGAACACCGTTGTTCGCCTTCCTGCTAACCTGAGTAACTGTTACCTTGGGGTAACACGATAGGGGCACGGCCTCGGCCAGGCAAGCCGGGGCGTACGACTTGAAAGGACCTCGATGCGGAGGATCTGCGGGATCACCGTGGCGGCACTGCTGGCCGTGGCCGGCTGCTCGGGAACGAGCGGGTCCGAACCCGCCCCGGGCACCGGCACCAAGACGGTGAAGTTCTCGATCGCCGAGGGCAAGCGCACGGCGGGCCCGGAGGAGGTCGCGGTGCGCACCGGCGAGAACGTCGCACTGGAGGTCACCTCCGATCAGGCGGACGAACTGCACGTCCACGGTTACGACAAGGCCGCTCAGCTGGCACCCGGGGTTCCGGGGACGGTTTCGTTCACCGCGAACATCGACGGGATCTTCGAGGTGGAACTGCACAAGAGCGGCGCGGCGGTGACCAAGCTCCGGGTCGGCGGATGATCCTGGCGCACGGTCTCGGCGGCCGGTCCGATCTGCCGGTCCCGCTGTGGCTCGCGCTCTACGCGGCAGCGGCGGCCGTCGTGGTCTCGTTCTTCGCGCTCACCGCGCTTTGGAAGGAACCCAGACTCCGCGGCGCCGACGCCGGCCGCGCACTCCCCCTCGGCCTCGAACGGTTCATCGACGGCGCGTTCTCACGGGTCGCGTCACGCGTGGTCGGCGTGGCGTTGTTCGCGGGCTTCCTCGTGATGGCGTGGGCCGGCCCCGCCGATTCGGCCGACAATCCCGCTCCGGCGTGGTTCTACGTCTGGTTCTGGGTCGGCCTGGT
Organism: Amycolatopsis thailandensis; assembly: GCF_042723255.1. Lineage (NCBI taxonomy): Bacteria > Bacillati > Actinomycetota > Actinomycetes > Pseudonocardiales > Pseudonocardiaceae > Amycolatopsis > Amycolatopsis thailandensis. The sequence continues at coordinate 3,688 of NZ_JBHXJK010000179.1, read as the reverse complement.
CCCGCTTTCACTGCTGTTCGGCCCGGTCTGGCGACGACTGAATCCACTGAGGACGGTCGCGTCGCTGATCCCCTTCCGGCACCGCGAGCTTCCGGACCGGCTGGGCTACCTGCCCGCGATCTTCGGCCTCTTGGCGTTTCTTTGGCTGGAACTGGTCTACCCGCACTCGGACTCGCCGAAAGCGATCGCCCTGTTCTGCGCCGTGTATGCCGTTATACACATTGCGCTCGGGGTGGTCTTCGGTCCGCGCTGGTTCGATCGCGGCGACGCTTTCGAGGTCTACGCCCGCCTGATCGCGGCCCTCTCCCCCTTCGGCAGGCGCGGCGACGGGCGTCTGGTCGTCCGGAATCCACTGGACGGCTTGCTCACCATCTCCCCCGCGCCGTGGCTGACCGCACTGGTCCTGGTCGTGCTCGGTTCGACGGCGTTCGACGGCCTGACCCGGCTCCCCTTCTGGACGTCGCTGGACGCCGGCGTCCTCGGCGGCACCGCCGGGCTCGCGGCCTGCGTCGCGCTCACTTACGGCGCCTACGCGGGCGCCATCAGCCTGACCAGGCCGTATCTACGGCGAGGGTTCGACCCGTATCCCGCGTTCGCGCCGTCGCTGATCCCGATCATGGTCGGCTACACCGTCGCGCACTACTTCTCGTTCGCCGTGTTCTCCGGGCAGCAGGGCTTCGGCCGCGCGATCGACTACACGGTCGTCTCGACCGGGGTGATCGCGCTGGTGCAGATCGCCGGAATCGTCGTCGGGCACGTGCTGGCCGTAACCTCGGCACATGATCGTTCCGTCGGCGTGCTGCGCGCGAACTACGTCAAGGTGGGCCAGTACCCCATGCTGGCGCTGATGATCGGCTACACCGCGCTCGGGATCGCGCTGGTCTCCGGCTCATGACCATCGCGGCGCGGGTGATGATGATGCACCAGGGCGGCTGGGACGAAATCCTCATCTTCGTCGGCCCCGTGGTGATCATCGGGCTGCTCGTCTACGTCGCGCGCAAGCAGGTCCCGACGGCGCCCGAAGAGGACGACGACTAGCGCGTCACTCGACCGGGACGTAGTCGCCACCGGCCTGAGCCGCGGCAAGACTGGGGCGAGTGGTCGCGCTGCCCAGGAAGCGACCTTGGACGACGCGAACATAGGAGCCGTCCAGCGGGAAGACAAGCACGAACTTCGCTCCGACGTTCCCGCGCAGGACGACTCCTTTCCTCAGGTTGTCGAGGAATTCGATGATGTCGCGTTCGATCTCCTCCGCGAACTCGCGCTGCTTGTCCTGCGACAGGTCGTACAGATCGGTGTCGATGTCGTAGGTGGCGCGCTTGCCCGTCACGGGGTCCAGCGCCTCGAAGGCCAACCCGAGCCAGCGCCGCGGTTCGACGTCCACGGCGGCCTTCCAGATCGCTCCGCTGAGCTGCCACCTCGGCCCGGCGACCTCGACCGCCCACGCGGCGGTTTCCCGAAGCTCGCGCAGGAAGGCGAGGAGCCGGTGGCCCGCGTCAGCCGTCATGACCGGAGACGCCACCGAGAATCAGGCTCCCGGCCAGTTCGGTGACCTCGTCCCGGCTGCGTCCGCCGTGATCGGCGGCCATGAAGTGCTTGCCGATCAGCAGCGAGAACGCGAGCAGGCAGCGGGCTTCGACCTCGTCTTCGTCGGTGAAGATCTCGCGCATGAGCGAACGCAGATAGTCCATCCGCCGGTTGTCGACCCGCCGGAGCCGTTCGGCCACCTCGGAGTCACGCCGGGCCCAGTCCCGGATCGCGAGGTCGATCGGCAACACGCGGTCGCCCGCGAGCAACCCGGCACGCCGGATCTTCGCCCTGGCGTCCCCGCCCTCCCGCTCGACGGTCTCGAACATCAACTCGGTGCTCATCCGCTCCCAGGTTGCGAGCATTCCGTCGAGCAGCGCGCCCCGGTCGGCGAAATGACCGTAGAAGCCGCCTTTGGTGACACCCAACGCTTTCGCGAGCGCCTCGACACGGACGGCGCCGGGCCCTCCGGCGGCCAGGGCGAGCAGTCCCGCGTCGATCCAGGCGCTCGGCGGGGTCCGGGTTTCTGCGGCCATGCGATCACCGTATCTCCCGTCACTCCGGCACCACGAAGACGATATATACGCTACCGTATAGATGGCGGAGTTCACTGGGAGGAACCAACGACATGACTGTCGGATTCGTGGCAACGCACTACCCGCACGCCGACCATCACGACGAATTCGTCGCACGAGTGCGGCGAGTCGCCGGCGTGCTGAGCTCCACTCCGGGCTGTCTCGGCGCGGAATGCTGGGTCACCGCCGCGGGTGACGCCGTGGTGTCGATCGCGCGCTGGGAATCCGCGGCGGCGCAGGCCGCATCGATGCAGGCCCTTGGCTCCGCGGACGTGGACGTCGCCTTCGACGACCGCGAGGTCCGCCCGCGCGAGATCGTCCAGCTGGTGTCGGCATGAAACTCGCGGACACGGCCCACACCACGCGTTCCTGGCGGATCCACGAAATCGCCGGGGACTTCGACCTCGAGGACGTCTGGGCGCTGGACACGCCCGGCGGACCCGACGATTTCGACAAGCTGGTGAAGCAGTTCTCGTCGGGGAACTTCCCCGACGAGGCACCGCTCCCGGTCCGGGCGTTGTGGGCGCTGCGCTGGAAGCTCGGCGGATTGCTCGGACTGGACGAGCGGAGTTCCGGCCTCGACGCCCGGGTGGGATCGCTTCGCGACCGGCTGCCCGACGACTTGCGTGGCACGCCGACGGGGCCGGACGAGGACTGGCTCCCGTTCACCCCGCTCTACCGGCTCGACGACGAATTCGCCGCCGAGATGGCGAACCGGACCATGCACGGCGTCCTGCACATCGCGTGGGTCGAGGACGGTCAGGGCGGGTATCGCGGCCAGATGGCGGTGCTGGTCAAACCCAACGGTGTGTTCGGCCGGGCGTACATGGGATTCATCAAGCCGTTCCGGTACACGATCATCTATCCGGCACTCATGCGGATGATCGCGCGGGAGTGGAAGACCCGCGGCTGACGCTTGCCCCACTTGGGTACATGAAGGCCCCCTTCCTTGCGTCCAGCGCCAGGGTCTCGGCAAAGTCGCCTCTCCGCTGGTCAGGGAGGTTGTGAAAGCCACTTTCGCAACGCTGAAGGTTGCGAAAGTGGCTTTCGCGACACTGCGAACTGAGTCCCCTGAAACGCTTTGGCCGCCGAACCGGAGCGATCCCCGACACCACTCACGTGCAGGTCGGTCCAGGTGGTCGTGAGTGGCGTTTCGGGTTAGAGCGGACCGGTGTTTACCTACCCACGCCTGAACTGGGCGTGAGTGGTGGTTCCGCGGTTGCCGGGCGCGACGATGTAGGAATTGGGACGTTGAACGTCCCAATTCCTACATCGTCGCCAAGGACGCCGGGCGCATTGGTGGCAGACGAGGTGACGGGGGAAGATTCCGGACGCTCAACGGCCGAAATCTTCCCCCGTCGACCGCACCGGCCCCCAGCACCGGCTTCACCCACCGTCGAGACGAAGCAGGGCCCGAGTGTGGAGGAACGTCACTTACCACTCACGACCCCACGCAAAGTGCCCGAAACGGGCGTGGAGCTGGGAAGAATGTCCGTTGTGAACAAACGGGGTCGCGGTCTGCTCTGAAATCCAACGGTGAAGGCCCAAGTACATGAAGGCCCCCTTCCTTGCGCCAGGCGCAAGGA
>NZ_JBHXJK010000178.1:9716-13900 GCF_042723255.1 Amycolatopsis thailandensis | reverse complement strand
CCGCACACCCGAGTTCCGGCTCTGATCACGCGAGTCACGGCTTCAAGCACGCGAGTCACGGCTCTGATCACGCGAGTCATGTCTTCAACTCGGCCGAGCCGCCGGTGTCAGGGCGGGTAGATCACGTCCGTCGGCCGCGCGGCCCCTGGGCCGTCGACCCGCCAGCCCTCACCGTCGCGCACGAAGCGATACCACTTATCGTCGCGGCCGTAGCGCAGTTGCAGATCGCCCTGGGTGATCCGGTTCCGCCAGGTCTTCGGCGTTCCCGGCAGCCCCGACTCGGCGAAGTCCGCCTTGGCCTGCGCGAGCGGAGCCTGCGCCGGTCGCCAGACCTCCCGGATCACCGCCATCCCGCCCCGGCCCGCCTCACTCCAGGCCTGCGCCCAGACGGCCAGATCCCGCACCGCGATCCCGGCCGCCTCGGCGAGGTCGGCGACACCGCCGGGATCGACTGCCGCCGCCCGCCGCGCTAGGTCTTCCACGAACGACAGTTCCGTCTCGCGCTCGGGCCCCATGACCAGCAGCTCCCAGGCCCTCGCGGCGGCATCGGCGGCCAGTTCCGCGAACGTGTCGCTGCTCCAGCCGGTGCGGTGCGGCGGGTCGACATCGAGGACCGCGGGCGGTCCGACCGTGCCGGGGACGGCCAGCCGCGGCGGCAGCGCGGCGATCCGCCGGGTGTAGGCGCGTTTCGGGTCGACACCCGGCGCGGCGGGGGCGCGCACCCGCTTGCCCGGCTGACTCGCGGGAGCCCGGCGGGCCCGCAGTTCCGCGAGCACGGCTTCCCTCGGCCTGCCGCGCAGCAGGAACAGCACGAACGGATCGGCGTCGACCTCGTCCGCGACCAGGTAGTACACCGCGGCGACGTGTTTGCACGGATTCGCGCTGTCCGGACAGGAACATTTCGGGCGGAGGTCGCCGGGACCGGGAAGCAGATCCGCGCCGGCGGCCCGCGCGTCCTCGGCCAGCTCGCCGGGCAATTCGCCGTCGAGCAGGGCGGCGACGTGCCCGAGCCGGGAACCCGCCATACCGAGAAGGCTTTCCCACTGCGCGTCGGTGAACGCCCGCATGTGGATGGTCACTCGGTACGGCACCGCCCGGCTGCCCTGCACCCAGGCCGTCACCTCACCGGCGCCGACCACGAGCTTGCTGACCGTGTCTTTGCGCGCGTACGTCCGGCCGCGTGGGAGCCGGTTCGGGTCGAGCTTGGCGCGCTCCTCCAGCGCCTCGACCCACGCCGCGCCCCACCACGTGTTGCCGAAAGTGCGCCGTTTCCGGCCGGTCACGCCCGGCATCAGGTCTCCCCGAGCCGGACGAGGGCGGCGAGTTCGTCGTCGGACAGCTCGGTGATCCAGTTCTCGCCCGCGCCGATGACCGAGTCGGCCAGCCCGCGTTTGGTCTCCAGCACCGTGGCGATGCGCTCTTCCAGGGTGCCTTCGGCGATCAGCCGGTGCACCTGGACCGGCCTGTCCTGCCCGATCCGGTACGCGCGGTCGGTGGCCTGGTCCTCGACCGCCGGGTTCCACCAGCGGTCGTAGTGGATCACGTGGGTGGCCTTGGTCAGGTTGAGCCCGACGCCGCCCGCCTTGAGCGACAACAGGAACACCGGCACCTCGCCCGCCTGGAACCGGGCGACCATGTCCTCGCGGTCCTTGGGCGTGCTCGACCCGGACAGCAGCATCGTCGGGAGCCCGCGTTCGGCCAGGCGTTTCTCCAGCAGGCGGCACAGCTGGACGTACTGGCTGAACACGAGCACGCTGTCGCCTTCGTCGAGGATGACGTCGAGCAGTTCCTCGAAGGCGGCGAGTTTCCCGGACCGGCCGTGCAGCACCCCGGGTTCCTTGAGGTACTGCGCCGGATGGTTGCAGATCTGCTTGAGTTCGGTGAGCAGTTTCAGCACCTGTCCGCGCCGGGCCGCGCCGTCCAGCTCGCGGATCATCGCGAGATTCTCCCGGACCACGGCCTCGTACAGGGTCGTCTGCTCGGCGGTGAGCGGGACGAACCGGTCGGTCTCGGTCTTGCGCGGGAGTTCGGGCGCGATGTCCGGGTCGGTCTTCTTGCGGCGCAACAGGAACGGCCGCACGGTCGTGGCCAGCCGCTCGGTGACGGCGGTGTCGCGGTCGCGTTCGATCGGCCGGGCGACCTTGCGGCGGAAACCGTCGAGCGAGCCGAGCAGGCCCGGTGTCGTCCAGTCCACAATGGACCAAAGCTCGGTGAGCCGGTTCTCCATCGGCGTTCCGGTCAGGGCGACCTTCGCGGCAGCCGGGATCTTCCGCAGCTCCTTGGCGGTGACCGAAAGCGGGTTCTTGACGTGTTGCGCCTCGTCGGCGGCGATCATTCCCCAGTCCACTTCGGACAGTGCCGCGCGATCCCGGCGGAGAACGCCGTACGTGGCGAGCACGACCTCGTCCGGCGCGACCTCGTCGAGATGCCGTCCGCCGCCGTGGAACCGGCGCACCGGGATGTCCGGCGCGAACCGGGCGAACTCGCGTTCCCAGTTGCCCAGCAACGACGTCGGGCACAGGACGAGCGTGGGGCCCTCCCCGCGCGGACGGCGGTGCAGATGCAGGGAGATGAGCTGGATCGTCTTGCCCAGCCCCATGTCGTCGGCGAGGCACGCGCCGAGACCGAGCCCGGTCATCGTGGCCAGCCAGGCGAGGCCGGCCTTCTGATACGGCCGCAGGGTGGCCTTCAGTTCCGCGGGCTGCTCGATCGGCTCTTCGGCGCTTTCCCGGATGCGCTGGAGCAGCCCGGTCAACGCCGACGGGGCGCTGAACTCGACCTTCTCGCCGTCCAGTTCCAGTTCGCCGGTGAGCGCCGCGGCCAGCGCTTCGGCTCCGGACAGCTTCTTCGCGCGATGAGCACGCACCTTGGCGATCAGGCGCGCGTCGACCTTGACCCATTTGCCGCGCAGCCGCACCAGCGGCCGTTTCGCCTCCGCGAGCGCGGTGACCTCGGCGTCGGTGAGCTCCTCGTCCCCGAGGCTCAGCCGCCAGCGGAACTGCAGCAGGCTCTTGAGCGTGAACTCGGGCCCGGTGACACTGCCCGGGGCCTGCGTCGCGCTCGCCTTCGCCTTGAGTTCGCCCGAGAAGAGGTTCTTCGGCCACTGCACCTCGATACCGGCGCCGCCGAGGGCAGCGTCGCCGTGGGTCAGCAGGTCGACGACCTCGTCGTACTCCAGCGCCAGCTCGGTCGGCGCGGCCGACCGGAGAATGCGCCCGAGCGGCGCCCACGCCCTGGCGCCGCGGCGCAGACCGAGCAGCATCTGGGTCTCGACCTGCTCACCCATCCGCTCCAGAACGGCTTCGGGCGCGTCCCACAGTGTCGCCGCCTCGATGATCAGGCTCGGATCCGCGGCGCTCCGCACGGCGACGACGGCGGCGAACGTCGCCTCGCCTTCGGGGTCCTCGGGTTCGTACACCTCCATACGCAGCACGAGATGCGCGCCCTGCGCCTGGCGGGCGCTCAGTTCCGCGAGCCACGCGGCGCCGTCCGGCCCGACCAGCGTCGGCTCCGCCGAGGCGAACGCCGGACCGCCCGCCGCGACACTCGCGGCCGGCGTGCGGACCAGCACGTCCGCCGTCGCGTCCCAGAACGCGCGGATCAACGACTCCGGCGAGTGCAGCCGGATGCGTTTCAGCCCGGACAGCGGCAGCGCGTGCGCCTCGGGCGGCAACGCGGCGGCGAGACCGCGCAACATCTCCTCGTCGGCGACGTCGAGCGGGCCGACCCGCCACGAATCCACCCCGCCGGGAGAGGCCGCGGGCAGCAGCCTTCCGCGGGCGATGAGGTTGACCCCGGCCTCCGCGACGGCCGACCACGCCGCGATGGCCGGACTCAGGTCGCCCTCGGCTGTCAGCAGCCGGGGAATCGCGCGTGACAACGGGACGAGCGCCGCGTCGACCTTCGTGCGCCGGAAGACCTTCCCGACCGGCAGCACGAGTTCGATCGCGGTGTCACCCGCTACGCCGTCTCCCCAGAGCGCCAGCACGCCGTCCCGCGGGGGATCCGAGGGGACGAAGGTGGCTTGGGTTCCTGTGCCGAACTCCACGCCCCGCACGCTAGAGCACGGGACCGACAGCTGTCGGGCGGCGGTGGGGTGATAGCGGCGTTGACGTCACAAAAACACGATTAAAGCCCGATGATGACAAACGCAAAAGCCGGGTCCGGGGGCGTATAGACCCGGC
>NZ_JBHXJK010000178.1:0-9706 GCF_042723255.1 Amycolatopsis thailandensis | reverse complement strand
TCAGCTCGGCACCTCCTGCTGTGGGGCGGCGTGTTAATTATCGGGGCTTACTCCAAACACAACGTCTTGAAAGCCCCTTTCATGACACTCGAAACGGCCGTGACCGGGACTTTCACGACCCGGCCGTCAGGAGCGCGGAAGCCCCAGCAGCCGCTCAGCGGTCAGCGAGAGCAGCACCTGAGTGGTGCCGCCCGCGATGCTGAGGCACCGCGTGAGCAGGAACTCGTGCTGCGCCGGGTCGCCGGCCACGAGGGCGCCCTCGCCGAGCGCCTCCAGCGCGAATTCCGCCACCGCCTGCCGGTGCCGGACGCCCAGCAGCTTCCGCACGCTCGACTCGGCGCCCGGATCCTGACCGTCGAGCCGCCGCAGCGTCGCCCGCAGGTCCAGGACCGAACACGCGCTCCCGTCGGCGACGAGCTCGCCGAGTTTCTCCAGGTCCGCGCCATCGCCGAGGGTGGCGAGCAGGTTTTCGACGCCCTCCCCCACCGCGGATCCGCTGCCGAGGGCGACGCGCTCGTTGGCCAGCGTGGTCCGCGCGAGCCGCCAGCCGCCGTCGATCTCCCCGACCACCATGTCGTCGGGGACGAAGACGTCGTCGAGGAACACCTCGTTGAAGACGGCGTCGCCGGTGATCTCGCGCAGCGGCCGCGTACTGATCCCGGCGGCGGTCATGTCGACGAGGAAGTAGGTGATCCCCTTGTGTTTCGGCGCGTCCGGATCGGTGCGCGCCAGGCAGATCGCCCAATCGGCTTCGCGGGCGAGCGAGGTCCACACCTTCTGGCCGTTCAGCAGCCACCCGCCGTCGGTTCGCCGCGCCGTCGTGCGGAGCGACGCGAGATCGGAGCCCGCCTCGGGCTCGCTGAACAGCTGGCACCAGGTGATCTCGCCGCGCAGAGTGGGCGCGGCGAACCGTTCGCGCTGGGCCTCGGAGCCGTGTTCCAGCAGCGTCGGCACCGCCCAGGCGCCGATGACCAGATCCGGGCGCCGGACGCCGGCTTCGGCGAGCGCGGCGTCGATCCGAAGTTGCTCGGCGGCGGTGGCGCTCCGGCCGTACGGCGCGGGCCAATGCGGGGCCAGCAACCCCGCATCGGACAGCGCGACACGCCGCCCCGATTCAGGCAGGGCGGCGATTTCGCCGACCAGGTCACGGAGTCCGGCGTCTTCACCGACTTCGACGCTCAACGTGCGGCGATCGCCGCGCAGCGCGAGTTCGGCGGCGCGACGCCGCCAGCGGGCGGAACCCCCGAGCCACTGCCGCAAGGCCACGGCACGGCGCAGATAGAAATGCGCGTCATGCTCCCAGGTGAATCCGATGCCGCCGAGGACCTGAATGCAGTCCTTCGCGTTGGCCACGGCCGCGTCGAGGGCGTAGGCCGCCGCCGTCGCGGCCGCGAGGGCGTGCTGGTCCGGGTCGTCGGCCGCCCTCGCCGCGTCCCACGCCAGTGCGTCGGTGGCTTCGGCGCGGCAGAGCATTTCCGCGCACAGATGCTTGATCGCCTGGAACGACCCGATCGGGCGACCGAACTGTTCTCGCACCTTCGCGTACTCGACGGCGGTCCGAAGACACCATCGCGCGATCCCGGCGGCTTCGGCGGCACCGAGTGTGGCGGCGTAGGCATCCACCGGCAGAGCGTCGAAAACGGCCTCGGGCCGCGCGCTCGCGCACCGGACACGGCCGACCGGCCGGGAGACGTCGAACGGGTCGCACTCCTCGATGTCCACTCCGGACGTCCCAGGTGGAATGAGCGCGGCGAAGTCCCCATCGGACACCAGCAACCATGCCGAAGGGTGAACGTCGAGGGCCGGGCCCGACTCACCGTCGACCATCGAATCCGTGACACGGAAGCCCCGCCCGAGCACCACCGCCATCCGCTCGGTCCCGTCCGCGAGACCGGGCAGGATCTCTTTGGCCGCTTGGGGAACCGTCGCGAGTAATGCGCCACCCAACGCCGTCCCGAGGACAGGGCCTGGCACGAGCGCTTCGGCCGCTTCGGCGAGCCCGGCGGCCAGATCGGCGAGCGTGCCGCCGGCGCCGCCGACGTCTTCGGGAATCGCCACGCCGAACAGGCCGAGTTCCGCCAGTCCGGGCGGCGGCTCGGCGATCCGGCCACTCCGGACGGAGTCGACCGGATGGACGGAAGCCGCCCAGGCCCGGATCGACGCGGCCAGCGCCGCCTGTTCCTCGGTGAGCGCGATCGACACGGGTGGGACCTCCTCGTCGGACCTACCCGCGAGTGTAGAACGTGTTACAGTTTCTTGCCCAGTGGGTCACGTCTTGAACAGTTCGTCCGCTTGGGTACGCTACGCGGAGAAAGTGGAACAAGTTACGAAGATCGTTCGATGAAGGGGGACGTGGCGATGCCAGGGAAGGCCAAGGCACCCACGAGCGCGAAAGCTCGAAGCGGCAACGGTCTCTCCGCGCTGGGCGGCGAGGAGCTCGGCTCCGCGGCCCAACGCGACCGGCGGCGCCGCATCATCGACGCGACCCTCACCCTCGCCGCGAAGGGCGGGTACGACGCGGTCCAGATGCGGGCGGTCGCCGAGAAGGCGGACGTCGCGCTCGGCACGCTGTACCGCTACTTCCCCTCGAAGATCCACCTGCTGGTTTCCGGGCTGGCCAGGGAATTCGAACGCGCGCAGGAGAAACTGGACCGCGCGGCCATCCCCGGCGAAACCCCGAGCGAGCGGCTCATGTTCGTCCTCGGCCGCAACACCCGGATGATGCAGCGGGACCCGCATCTCACCGAGGCCATGGTCCGCGCGTTCATGTTCGCCGACACCACCGCGGCCGCCGAGGTCGAGCAGGTCGGGCGGCTGATGGAGAACATGTTCGCCAAGGCCATGGGCATCGAGGACCCGACCGAGGCCGATCGCGACATCTTCCACGTCATCGCCGACGTCTGGATGGCGAACCTCGTCGCCTGGGTGACGCGGCGCGCTTCGGCCGCCGACGTCGCGAACCGGCTGGAACTGTCGGTGCACCTGCTGCTGGACAAGAACGCCTGACGCAGCGCGCTTCTCGTGCGATGAAGGGGCCTTTCATAGCAAATTTTGCTATGAAAGGCCCCTTCATCGCAGCGTCGGCGCGCGTTAGGCGGTCAGCTTGGGCAGCACGTCCCGGCCGAAGGTCTCGATGAACTCGTCCTGGTTCCGGCCCACGTTGTGGACGTAGATCCGGTTGAAGCCGGCATCGACGTACTTCTGCAGCGCCGCGCGGTGCACGTCCGGGTCGGACGAGACGACCATACGGCCCTCGAAGTCCTCACGCCGCACCAGTTTCGCCATCTGCGCGAAGTCGAACGGCGAGCGGATGTCGGCCTTCGGGAACTTCATGCCGCCGTTGGGCCACTGGTCCATCGCGTTGGCCCACGCCGTCTCGTCGTCCTCGGCCCACGACAGGTGCACCTGCAGCAGCTTCGGCATCGAGTCCGGGTCCTTGCCCGCCTTGCGCGCGCCGGTGCCGAAGTTGTCGAGGATCCCCGCCAGCTTCTCGATCGACGCGCCGGGCGTGATCAGCCCGTCCGCGAGCTCACCGGTCTTGCGCGAGGTGTACGGCCCGGCCGACGCGATGTAGATCGGCGGCGGCTCGTCCGGCAGCGTCCACAGCCGGGTGGTGTGCAGCTTGAAGAACTCGCCGCTGTGCTTGACGTCCTTGCCGGTGAACAGCTTCCGGATGACCTCGAGCGCCTCGAACATCCGCCGCACCCGCTCGGGCGCCTCGGGCCAGTAGCCGCCGATGATGTGCTCGTTGAGCGCCTCACCGGAGCCGATGCCGAGCCAGGTCCGGCCCGGGTAGGTCGCCTCCAGCGTCGCCGCGGCCTGCGCGACCATCGACGGATGTAGCCGGAACGACGGGCACGTCACGCCCGGCCCGAGGTCGCCGGTGGTGTTCTCCGCCAACGAGGCGAGCACGCTCCACACGAAGGAAGCTTCACCCTGTTGAGGGACCCACGGCTGGAAGTGGTCGGCGGCCATCTGGCCGGAGAACCCGTGTTGTTCGGCCAGCGCCGCCAGCCGGATCGACTCGCGCGGCGAGAACTGCTCCAGCGCCGCCGCCAAGCCGATTTGCACCTCAGTCACGCCTGCTGCCCCTTTCGAAAGCTCTCGGCGACCTTCGCGTACTGGTCGAGTAGCTCCAGTGTCGCCGCTTCGGGCTCGGTCGGCAGGAAGATCGTCGCCTCGTCGACGCTTCCGCTCTCCAGCGAACGCAGCGCCTCCACCTCGGGCGTGGCACCGAAGGCCGAGAACCTGATGTCGGTCCGGCCCTGGTCGGCCAGCCACTGGCGAGCCCGGCGAAGCTCCTCCGGTGGGGTGTGCGCGTGCGGCAGCCAGCCGTCGCCGTACTCGGCGATCCGCCGCATCGCCTTCTCCCCCGCGCCACCGATGTAGATCGGCGGATGCGGCTTCTGCACCGGCTTGGGCCAGGCGAAGATCGGGTCGAAGTCGACGTGCTTGCCGTGGAACTCGGCCTCGTCCTTGGTCCAGATCTCCTTCAGCGCGGCGAGCTGTTCGTCGACGAGGGCGCCTCGCGTGCGCGGATCGGTGCCGTGATTGCGCATTTCCTCCCGGTTCCACCCGACGCCGACGCCGAAGACGAACCGGCCTCGCGAGACCAGGTCCAGCGAAGCGACTTCTTTCGCCGTGTGGATGACGTCGCGCTGCTGGAGCAGCGCGACACCCGTGCCCAGCAGCAGGTTCGACGTGGCCCCGGCCGCCGCCGTCAGCGCGACGAACGGGTCCAGCGTCCGGTAGTACACGCGTGGCAGCTCGCCACCGCCCGGGTACGGCGTTTCCCGGCTGACCGGGATGTGCGAATGCTCCGCGATGTGGAGCGAGCTGAACCCGCGCTCTTCGACGGCCGCGGCGAGGACGTCCGGCCTGATGCCTTCATCGGTGATGAAGGTGGCGATTCCGATCTCCATGTTCAGCAACTACCCGAACACGCCCCGCGATATTCCCGGCGGCTAGACGTTGCGGCGGTACTGCCCGCCCACCTCGAAGAACGCCTCGGTGATCTGGCCGAGCGAGCACACGCGCGCCGCGTCCATCAGCACGCCGAACAGGTTGCCGCCGCGGGTCGCCGCCTCGCGCAGCGTCTTGAGCGCGACCTGCGCCTCGGCGTGGTGCCGGTGCTGGAAGTCCTCCAGCCGGTTCAGCTGCGACACCTTCTCGTCCTCGGTCGCCCGCGCGAGTTCGACCTCGACGTCGTTCTCGCCGCCGTGCGGGTTGCGGAAGGTGTTGACGCCGATGATCGGCAACGTACCGTCGTGCTTCTGGCGTTCGTAGAGGATCGACTCGTCCTGGATCTTGCCGCGCTGGTAACCGGTCTCCATCGCGCCCAGGACGCCGCCGCGCTCCGAAATCCGGTCGAATTCCAGCAGGACGGCCTCTTCGACCAGGTCGGTCAGCTCGTCGATGATGAACGAGCCCTGCAACGGGTTCTCGTTCTTCGACAGGCCCCATTCCTTGTTGATGATCATCTGGATGGCCATCGCCCGGCGCACCGAGCTCTCCGACGGCGTCGTGATGGCCTCGTCGAAGGCGTTGGTGTGCAAGGAGTTCGCGTTGTCGTACAGCGCGCACAGCGCCTGCAGCGTGGTGCGGATGTCGTTGAAGCTCATCTCCTGCGCGTGCAGCGACCGGCCGGAGGTCTGCACGTGGTACTTGAGCTTCTGCGAGCGGTCGTTGGCGCCGTAGCGCTCCCGCATCGCGACCGCCCAGATCCGGCGCGCGACCCGGCCCAGCACCGAGTACTCGGCGTCCATGCCGTTGGAGAAGAAGAACGACAGGTTCGGCGCGAAGTCGTCGATGTTCATCCCGCGCGCGAGGTAGCTCTCGACGTAGGTGAAACCGTTCGACAGGGTGAACGCCAGCTGCGAGATCGGGTTCGCCCCGGCCTCGGCGATGTGATAGCCCGAGATCGACACCGAGTAGAAGTTCCGGACGCCGTGGTCGATGAACCATTCCTGGATGTCGGCCATCATCCGCAGGCTGAACTCGGTGGAGAAAATGCAGGTGTTCTGCCCCTGGTCCTCCTTGAGGATGTCCGCCTGCACGGTGCCGCGGACGTTGCGCAGCGCCCATTCGCGCAGTTCGACGGCCTCGGCTTCGGACGGCTCGCGGCCGTGCTCGGCCTTGAACGCCTCGACGCGCTGGTCGATTGCGGTGTTGAGGAAGAACGCGAGGATCGTCGGCGCCGGGCCGTTGATCGTCATCGACACCGACGTGCTCGGCGACGTCAGGTCGAAGCCGTCGTAGAGCACCTCCATGTCTTCGAGAGTCGCGATGGAGACGCCGGAGGTACCGACCTTGCCGTAGATGTCCGGGCGGGTGTGCGGGTCGTGCCCGTAGAGGGTCACGGAGTCGAACGCGGTCGAAAGGCGCTTCGCGTCGGAGTCGGCCGACAGGAGCTTGAACCGCTTGTTGGTACGGAACGGGTCGCCCTCGCCGGCGAACATGCGCGCCGGGTCCTCGCCCTCGCGCTTGAACGGGAAAACACCCGCGGTGTAAGGGAAGTATCCGGGCAGGTGCTCGCGTCGCAGGAACGACAGCAGCTCGCCGGACTCGGTGTAGCGCGGCAGCGCCACGCGCGGGATCCGGTTGCCGGACAGCGTGTCGCGCCAGAGCTGGGTGTGCAGTTCCTTGTCGCGGATCTTCACGACCAGTTCGTCGGCGCGGTAGGACTCGGCGAGTTCCTGGAAGCGGGCGAGCAGATTTGTCGACTCACCGTCCACATCGGACTCGGCGGCCGCGAGCAGCCCGTCGAGCGCGTCGGTGCTCGCGTCGACGGCGGCCAGCGCCTCCTTGGCGGCGGCGAGGTGTTCGTGCTTGCGGAGCGCGGCGACCTGCTGCTCGGTCTTGGTGTGGTAACCGCGGACGGTGTCGGAGATCTCGGCGAGATAGCGCGTCCGGTTGGCCGGGATGATCGTGCTGGCGTCGGTCGAGACCTTGCCCTCGACCTTCGGGAGCACGCCGGGCGAGACGGTCAGGCCGCGCTCGGCGAGGGTGTCGCGCAGGTGCTGATAGAGCGCGGTGACACCGTCGTCGTTGAACTTCGCGGCGCTCGTGCCGTAGACCGGCATGTCCTCGGGCGAGGAGCTGAACGCCTCGCGGTTGCGGACGAGCTGGCGCGCGACGTCACGACGGGCGTCTTCGGCGCCACGGCGCTCGAACTTGTTGATCGCGATCGCGTCGGCGAAGTCGAGCATGTCGATCTTCTCCAGCTGCGACGCCGCGCCGAACTCCGGCGTCATGACGTACAGCGACTGGTCCACGTAGTCGACGATGCCGGCGTCACCCTGGCCGATACCCGGCGTCTCGACGATCACGAGGTCGAAGCCCGCGGCCTTGCAGGCGAGGATCGACTCGGAAAGCCCGGTCGGGATCTCGCCGCTGGTGGTCCGGGTGGCGAGCGAGCGGAAGTACACCGGGCTGCCGTCGAGACAGTTCATCCGGATGCGGTCGCCGAGCAGCGCTCCCCCGCCCTTGCGGCGCGACGGGTCGACGGCGAGCACGGCGATGCGGAGCTTGTCTTCCTGGTCCAGCCGGAACCGGCGGATCAGCTCGTCGGTGAGCGACGACTTGCCCGAACCACCCGTTCCGGTGATGCCGAGGACCGGCACCGTCCGCGACTTGGCGGTTTCGGCGATCTTGTCGAGCCACGCCTGCGGCAGCGCCTCGCGCTGAAGCTGCGTGATGACGCGGGACAGCGCCGGGATGTCACCCGAAAGCAGTTTGTCGACCGAATCCGGCGGCTGCGTGGTCAGGTCCGTGTCGCAGGCCTTGATCATCAGGTTGATCATGCCCGGGAGGCCCATTTCGTAGCCGTCCTCGGGCGAGAAGATCCGCGCGACACCCCGCGAGTGCAGCAGGTCGATCTCCTCGCGGACGATGACGCCACCGCCACCGCCGAACACCTTGATGTGCCCCGCGCCGCGTTCGTTGAGCAGCTCGACCAGGTAGCTGAAGTACTCGACGTGCCCGCCCTGGTAAGCGCTGATGGCCACGCCCTGGACGTCCTCGGCGATGGCCGCCGTCGCGACCTCGTCGACCGACCGGTTGTGCCCGAGGTGCACCACCTCCGCGCCCTGCGACTGCAGGATGCGCCGCATGATGTTGATGGACGCGTCGTGCCCGTCGAAGAGGCTCGACGCCGTCACGAACCGAACGGGGTTCACGGGCCGGTGCAGGTCGCTGCTCATCCCTCCAAAATACTAGGACTTCCTACTGTTTTAAACCCATCCACTCGCGTGACGGCGCTCTCACTCGTCCTTGACAGATCAACTCACACCAGTACATTCAACCTCAGGGTTAAACAACCGATTGATTGAGCAGCGATGACCACTGATCAGCTCAGCGCCACGTTCGCCGCCTTGGCGGACCCCACCCGGCGGGCGATCCTCGCCCGCCTCTCCACGGGCGAGGCCAGCGTCAACGAGCTGGCCGAGCCCTTTCAGATCAGCCTCCAGGCCGTCTCCAAGCACCTGAAAGTCCTCGAACGCGCGGGCTTGATCAGCCGGAGCCGGACGGCGCAATGGCGGCCCTGCCGGCTCGAAGCCGCCCCGCTCGGCGAGGTCTCCGACTGGGTCGAGCGCTACCGGCAGTTCTGGGAAGGCGGCTTCGACCGGATGGAGCGGCACCTGGCCGAACTACAGAAAGGCGACAAGGATGACTGACACCACCACCCTCCCGGACATCGTCTCGCAGGACGACTGGCAGATCGCGCGGGACGCGTTGCTGGCCAAGGAGAAGGAACTCACCCGGGCCGCGGACGCGATCGCCGCCCAACGGCGACGGCTGCCGATGGTCCGCTTCGACGCCGGGTACGAATTCGAAGGCCCCCAGGGCCGGGTCTCCCTGCTGGACCTGTTCGAGGGACGACGCCAGCTGATCGTCTACCACTTCATGCTCGCCCCCGGGCAGGAGGCGGGCTGCCCCGGCTGCTCGTTCCTCGTGGACAACATCGGCCACCTCGCGCACCTTCACGCCCGCGACACCACGCTGTCCGTGGTCGCGCCGGCGACCCTGCCCGAGATCGAGCGGTACAAGGAACGGATGGGCTGGACCGTCCCGTGGGTCTCCACGCGTGACGGCTTCAACGCGGACTGCGGCATCGACGGCGGGTTCGGCGTCAGCGTCTTCCTGCGCGACGGCGACGACGTGTTCCGCACCTACTTCACCACGGCTCGCGGCGGGGACCAGCTGGTGGGGACGCTGCGCTACCTGGACCTGACGCCGCTCGGGCGACAGGAGGCCTGGGAGGAGTCCAGCCGCGGGACCGACGGCCCTGGGCACTGGTGGAAGCGGCACGACGAGTACTGAGCCCGCACCCGCCGCATTTAGTCCTCTGGATGCGCCCGAGGCGGCTTCGCTGCGAGGGGTCTACCCCGGCCACAAGTCCGTGAAGGCCTCCTTGCCTACCCTCAAGGTAGTGAAGGAGGCCTTCACGGAACCGCCAGGTTTTTTCACAAGCGCCCCAGGAACCCCACGAACCTCAGTGGCCACCTCAGAAGCGCGTGAAGGCCCCGATCCCTCGGCTGAGCGAAGGAAGCTCGACCTTCACACCTTGCGGCAACCACGGGATGCAGAGACCAACGCGTTTAGTCCTCTGGATGCGGTCCGTGACGGCCAGCCGGACTGTCCGTGAAGGCCTCCTTGAGGGACTCTGGGTCCCTCAAGGAGGCCATCACGGAATGCCGTGCCGTGA
>NZ_JBHXJK010000177.1:0-13978 GCF_042723255.1 Amycolatopsis thailandensis | reverse complement strand
GGATCTCGGTGTTCGCCTTCCCGCCACGTGAGTTCCGCCTTCAAGCACGCGAGATCCGGCTCCAAGCACGCGAGTCACGTGCTCAAGCACGCGAGTCCCGGGTTGGGCCCTCATCGGGGTGCGGTCTCCCGGGGTGACCGGAAGGTCCGCGCCGCGATCCACCCGCCCGCCAGGGCGGCCACGGCCGCGATCGCGAGCGACACGGGGATCGACCAGCCCGATGGCCGTCCCAGCGCCAAAGCCCGGGTCGCGTCGATCGCGTAGGTCAGCGGGTTGAGCGCCGAAACCACGCGCAGCCAGGTCGGCATCGTCTCGAGCGGCATGTACGCGCTGGAGGAGAACATCAGCGGGAACATGACCACGAACGACGCCATCTGCAGGGTTTCGGCCTTGCGCAGCCAGGTCGTGATGGCGACGAAGATCCAGCTCAGGCACCAGCCGACGACGAGCGTGAGCAGAAGTGCCGCGGTGACACCGAAAACGCCGCCGGTCGGCCGGAAACCGAGCAGCACCACGCTGGCGAGCGTCGTCACCAGCAGTTGCACGCCGAGCCGCGCGGAATCGGAGATGGTGCGGGCCACCAGGACGGCCGAAAGGCTGATGGGCATGCACCGGAGACGTCCGGTGAATCCACTGTAGATCTCCGCGAGCAGCCCCGCGCCCGAGCTCATCGCGGTGGTCATCGCGATGTTCACCAGCGTCGCCGGGACGAGGAAATTCACGTAACCCTCGTAGGCCGCGACACCGGGCAGCGTGCTGACCCCGGTGAAGACCTGGCTGAACAGCAAGAGCAGCACGATCGGTTGCAGCAGCCCGAAGAACACCAGACGCCTGTCCCCGAACGCCGTCTTCAGCGACCGGACGGCGAGCACCCGGACCTGGGTTGCGAAGGTACTCGGCGGCCAGGCCCCCGGATCGGTCAGCACCGGGGTTTCCGGCGCGCGGTGCCGTGCCTCGGTCATGACGGGACCGCCGGATTCCGGTGCAGGGAAAGGTAGACGTCGTCGAGCGTCGGCTCGGCGACGGTGAGGTCCTTCATCGGCGCTCCCGCCGAGTCGAGCGCGCGCACCAGCACCGTGATGTCGGCGGGCCCGGACAGCGCGACGCCGACCACCAGCCCGGACGCCGACGGCGTGCAGGTCATGCCGAGTCTGTGCAGCGCGGCCAGCGCCCGGCGGGCGGCGAGGTCGGTGCCGAAGGTCAGCGTCGCGGTCCGTTCCCCGAGTCTTGCCTTGAGCTCCGAAGGCCGCCCGGAAACCGTGACGTGCCCGAGTCCCAGCACGATGACGTGATCCGCCAGCCTGTCCGCCTCCTCGAGATACTGCGTGGTGAGCACGATGGTGGTACCGCGCGCGGCGAGCCGTTCGACGCCGTCCCAGAGCCCGGCGCGGCTGAGTGGGTCGAGGCCGGTCGTCGGTTCGTCGAGGAAGAGGACGTCGGGGGAGCCGACCAGCCCGGCGGCGAGGTCGAGTCGTCGCCGCATCCCGCCGGAGTAGGTCCGTGCGGCCCGGTCCGCCGCGTCGTCCAGGCCGAACATGGCGAGCAGTTCGGCCGCGCGGGCCTTGGCCTGCCGCCCGTTCGCGCCCAGCAGCCGGGCGACGAGTTCGAGGTTGCCACGGCCGGAGAGCGCGTCGTCCACCGCCGCGAACTGGCCGGTGACCCCGATCCGCCGCCGGACGTGATGCCCGGCGCGGACGACGTCGAAACCGCACACCTTGGCGCTGCCGCCGCTCGGTTTGACGCGGGTGCTCAGGATGTCGATCAGCGTCGTCTTGCCCGCGCCGTTGTGCCCCAGCACCGCGAGCACGGTGCCGCGGCCGACACGAAGGCTGACGCCGGCGAGAGCCGTCACTTCACCGTAGTGCTTGGCGAGGCCGTTCACTTCGATGGCAGCCTGCTCCATTCGCCGAACGTAGCGGGGGTTTCGGTGCGGCCGCAATGAACGGGAAAGCACTCCGGATGTGCGTGACAATTCCGCGTCCGGTGGAGCTGACGGAGATGACAAAAGCGAATTCGCCAGGTGTGGCGATGCCAGTTAATCGGTAACCCGATCCCACCTGGATGACAAACGGATTCGGTGTCCTTGCCGGTGCGGAGGGGCACAGGTAATTTACCGCTTCCGTGTCCCCGCCGTTTCGGCCGTGTCACGCAATTTCTCCGATTCCCCGGGAGTGACCGTTGTGAAGTTCCCACTGAAGTCGAAAAGATCCGTGCAGGCCTTGGCCGCCGGCACGGTGGCCGCCGTCGCGGCCACCCTGGGCGTCGTCGGCGCCGGCTTGAGCGAAGCGGCGCCCGCGTCGCTGACCCTGAAGTACACCTGTCCGTTCCCGCTGATCGGCGACCAGACCCTGGTGGTAAAGGTCGACACCGTCCTGCCGGACGACGCCGTGGCCGGGAAGACGTCCACCCCGATCACGTTCGACGTCGACGTCACCGTCCCGGCGGACGCGACCTCGGGCCTCACGCTCGTCGGCGCCACCACCGTCGAGGGCAGCGCGAAGGCAGCCGCGGTGCTGAAGTACCCGGTCGACAAGACGCTGAACCTCGGCCTGCCGCTGGCCATCCCGGTCACGCCGGTGCCGGAGTCGGGCGAGTTCCACGTCAAGACCAGCGGCAAGGCGCCCGCGGTCACGTTCCCGAGCCCGGGCACCGCCTCGGTGACGGTCGGGAACTTCAGCACCACCATGACGCCGAAGAACGCGCAGGGCCAGCCGACCGACCTCGGCACGTTCACCTCGGACTGCGTCGTCCAGCCGGGACAGAACCAGCAGCTGGGGACGTTCGAGATCAAGCCCGCCGGCGGTGGCACGACGACGCCGACCACCCCGACGACGCCGACCACCCAGCCGACTCCGACCACCGAGCCCACGCCCACGACGGAGCCGACGCCGACGACGGAGCCCACTCCGACGACTCAGCCGACGCCGACCACTGAGCCGACTCCCACGACTCAGCCGACGCCGACGACGGAGCCCACTCCGACCACGGAACCGACGCCGACGACCGAGCCGACTCCCACGACTCAGCCGACGCCGACAACCGAGCCGACGCCGACGTCGTCGACGCAGCCGACTCCCACCACGGAGCCGACCCCGACCACCGAGCCCACTCCGACCACTCAGCCGACCCCGACGACGGAGCCGACTCCCACGACCGAGCCGACGCCGACGTCGTCGACCCAGCCGACCCCCACCACGGAGCCGACTCCGACGACCCAGCCGACGACCCCGACCACCGCGCCGACCACCACGACGACGCAGCCGCCGGGCGACACCCAGATCACCTATGGGGTCAAGGGCAAGACCACCATCGCCGGGCTGAACGCGAAGCTCCCGCTCGGTCCCGGTGAGTTCACCGCGAAGCTGAACGCGCAGTCGGGCAAGTTCACGGGGCAGCTTTCGCTGCCGCCGTCGAACGTGCAGTTCCGCTTCCTCGGGTTCTTCCCGGCCTCGGCGACGGTGAAGATCAACCAGGTCGGCGACGTGACGGGCACCGTCAACGCCGGCGCGGTGAAGGCCGACGCGAAGGCCGACGTCAAGCTGCTCACCGTGCGGCTTTTCGGCTTCCCGATCCTGGCGAGCTCGACCTGCAAGACGGCCCAGCCCGCCGACATCCCGCTGGTTTCCGCGCACGGCTTCAATCCGTTGAAGGGCGGCAAGCTGACCGCTGAGTACAAACTGCCGCAGTTCCGCGGTTGCGGCCTGCTCACGCCGGTGATCAGCGCGATGGCTTCGGGTGACGGGAACAGCCTGGAGATCAACCTCGCCAAGAAGTAGGTCACTCCTCGTGAGTGGTAATGACGGTTAGAACCGTCATTACCACTCACGAGCCCCACTCCAAAACAGTTACGCCCATTACAACCTTTCCCGTTTCCGAAACCCCCGGCCGCGCATTACTTGTGTGTCACAACATCCGCCAGTAGCGTCTGCACGAGTTGGCCGTTCGGCCGGAGAAGTCGAAGTGAGGAAGCCCGAATGTCAGTGATGACCGGGCGCGTTCCGCGCGCCTTCCTGCTCCCGGCGGTGCTGGGACTGGGGGCGCTTTCCTTGGCTTCCGCCTCCGCCGAGCCCGCACCCACCCCCGCGCAGCAGGTCGAAGCCGGGCAGGTGACCGCCGCGGCGGGTCTGCCGTTCGGGTTCTACGTCGGCGACGAGCAGCAGGCCACGACGAGCCACGTCGCCAAACTCGGTTCCGACATCACGTTCCCGCAGGGCCGGTTCGACGGCTCGCTCCTCGGTCTCTCGGGCAAGGTGCCGATCACCGGCAAGCTCGTCATCCCGCCGACGTCGAGCTACTTCGTGTCCTTCCGGTTCATGCCCGCCACCGGCACGGTCGAGCTGATCCCGGACGGCGACGCCACCGGCACGGTCGAGGTGAAGACCGGCGCCACGACCAACTGCAAGGCCGTCGGCACCAATCTGTGCGGTGATTCCGACGTCACCAACAAGGTGTTCATCAAGCTTTCGAACGTCAAGGTGGACGGCAAGGCTCTCGACGTCGGACCGAACTGCCGGACCGCGCAGTCGGTCGTGGTGAACATCAAAGCGTTGATGCCGCTCGGATTCCCCGCGCCTTCGGTCAGGGCGACCAGCACCTTCTCGACACCGGGCTTCACCGGATGCGGCGTGCGCGAGGACCTGAGCCCGTTGCTCACCGGCCTGGTTTCGGGCCCCGGCAACACCTTGGTCACGAACCTCAAGCTGCGGTGCGTCGGCTCGGGCCCGCCCCCCAACGGATGCGGAGCCTGACGATGACCAATCCCGTCGCCCTGCTCGCCCGCGCGCCGGAAAAGGCCGCCGCCGGCCTGCGCGAATTCGGCCGTATGTGCGCCATGGGCCTCGACGTCGTCCTCGCGATGTTCCGCCGCCCGGTGCAGATCCGCGAGTTCATCCAGCAGTTCTGGTTCATCGCCAGCGTTTCGATCACGCCCGCGATCCTCGTGTCGATCCCGTTCGGCGCGGTCATCTCGCTCCAGCTCGGTTCGCTCACGAGCCAGATCGGCGCGCAGCAGTTCAACGGCGCGGCGAGCGTCCTCGCCGTCGTGCAGCAGGCCAGCCCGATCGTGACGACGCTGATCATCGCGGGCGCGGGAGGTTCGGCGATCTGCGCGGACCTCGGCGCGCGCTCCATCCGCGAGGAGATCGACGCGATGGAGGTGCTCGGCGTCTCGCCGATCCACCGGCTGATCGTTCCCCGCGTGCAAGCCGCCATCGGGGTTTCGGTGCTGCTCAACGGGTTGGTCAGCGTGGTCGGCGTGCTCGGCGGTTACTTCTTCAACGTCATCGTGCAGGGCGGGACACCGGGCGCGTATCTCGCGAGCTTCAACGCGCTCGCCCAGCTGCCCGACCTCGTCGTCAGCTCGATCAAGGCGTTCATCTTCGGGTTCCTCGCCGGCGTCGTCGCGGCGTACCGGGGCTTGAATCCCCGAGGCGGTCCCAAAGGCGTCGGCGACGTCGTCAACCAGTCGGTGGTGATCACGTTCCTGCTCCTGTTCTTCGTCAACACGATCCTGACCGCGCTGTACCTGCAGCTCGTCCCCGCGAAGGGAACCTGATCCGGTGACCAGCGTCCCCGAACGGGCCCGCGAGGCGTTCAAACGCCCGGGCAACAGTCTTTTCGAGCTGGGCGACCAGCTGCTGTTCTACGTCCGCGCGCTCGCGGCGATCCCGATGGCCGTCACCCGCTACTTCCGCGAAGTGGTGCGCCTGCTAGCCGAAGTCACCTTCGGAAGCGGGGCGCTCGCGGTGATCGGCGGCACCGTCGGCGTGATGGTCGGCCTCTGCGTGTTCACCGGGATCACGGTGGGGTTGCAGGGTTTCAGCGCGCTGAACCAGATCAACATCTCCGCGATGACCGGTTTCCTCACCGCGTACTTCAACACCCGGGAGATCGCGCCGCTCTCGGCGGGGCTCGCGTTGTCCGCGACGGTCGGCGCCGGATTCACCGCGCAACTGGGCGCCATGCGGATCTCCGAGGAGATCGACGCGCTCGAAGTGATGGCCGTGCGCAGCATGCCGTACCTCGTCACCACCCGGATCGTGGCCGGGTTCATCGCGATCATCCCGCTCTACGTGATCGGCCTGCTGATCTCGTACCTCGGCTCACGGGTGACCACGGTCGTCTTCTTCGGACAGTCCGGCGGGACCTACGACCACTACTTCTCGCTGTTCTTGCCCCCGGAAGACGTTCTGTGGTCGTTCGGCAAGGTGCTCGTGTTCAGCGTCGGCGTCATCCTCACCCACTGCTTCTACGGCTACCGCGCGGCGGGCGGCCCGGCGGGGGTCGGGGTCGCGGTCGGCCGCGCCGTGCGGACGTCGATCGTGCTGATCAGCGTGCTCGACCTGTTCCTCAGCCTCGCCATCTGGGGTGCCACCACGACGGTGAAGGTCTCCGGATGAGCGCGCGGGCACGGACGCAGGCCGCCGGGGTGATCTTCCTCGTCATCCTGGTGCTGCTCGGCTGGGTCGCGGTCGCCATCTTCAACAAGGATTTCGACCGCGCGGAGCTGGTCACGCTCAAGACCGACCGGGTCGGCAACCAGCTGGCCCCGCCCGCCGAGGTCAAGGTGCGCGGCGTCCCGTTCGGCGAGGTCCGGGCGGTCCGGGGCAGCGCGGACGGTGCCGAGATCGACCTCGCCATCGACCCGGCGAAGATCGATCAGCTGCCGCGCAACGTCTCGGCACGTCTCCTGCCCAAGACCGTGTTCGGTGAGCGCTACGTCAATCTCGTGCTCCCGGAACGGCCCGCCGGTGGCCCGCTTCAGGACGGTGACGTCATCGGCCAGGACCGCTCGGCCAACGCGATCGAGCTGGAACGCGTCCTCGGCGATCTGCTGCCCCTGCTGCGGGCGGTGCAGCCCCAGAAGCTCAACAGCTCGCTCGGCGCGATCTCGCTCGCGCTCGACAATCGCGGGAAATCCCTGGGGGACAGCATCGTCCAGCTCGACGACCTCCTCGGCCAGGTGAACCCGCTGATGCCGCAGTTCAAGGCCGACATCAGCGGCCTCGCCGACGTGGCCGATCTCTACACCGGTGCCGCGCCGGACATCCTCAAGGCGCTCTCGGATCTTTCCACGACGGCGAAGACCATTGTGGACACACGCGCGGACCTCGACAAGCTGTACACCAGCGTCACCGCGGCGAGCGGTGATCTGAACAAGTTCCTGGTGGAGAACAAGAACAACATCATCGGTGTCAGTGTGAAGAGCAGGCCGACCCTGGAACTGCTTTCCCGCTACTCGCCCGAGTTCCCGTGTCTGTTCGACGCGGTGAACCGGCTCAAACCGGTGATGGAGAAGGCGTTGGGCAAGGGCACCGGTGAGCCGGGCCTGCACGTGACGCTGTCCGTCCACGATCCGCGCGACAAGTACGTGCCGGGACGGGACGACCCGCGGTTCGACCAAAAAGGCGGCCCGCGGTGCTACGGCGGGGGGCAGGCTTCGGCGGCGGTGGCGTTCGCCGCCGATGGGGACCTCGGCCCGGCCAATTCGAAGGGGGAGCGAGGGCTGGTCGCCGAGATCCTGGCGCCGTCGCTCGGGATGAAACCGGCCGAGGTCCCGGACTGGAGCAGCGTGCTCGTGGGCCCGGCCCTGCGCGGAACGGAGGTGACCGTCCGATGAGGAGTGTCGTGGGCCCGGCGATCAAGGGCCTGATCTTCTTCGTGATCACCGCGGTGGCGACCGGGATCCTCGCGATCACCATCGCCAACTCCGGGGTCGGCACGACGGTCGGCTACACCGCCAGATTCACCGACGCGACGTCGGTCAACCCCGGCGACGAGGTCCGGATGTCCGGGGTGCGGATCGGTCAGGTGGACTCCATCGGGGTGGTCGAGCGGCGCCTGGCGGACGTGCGGTTCTCGATCGAGAACAAGCGCCGTCTCACCGCGGGGGCCACGGTCACCATCAGGTACCGCAACCTCGTCGGCCAGCGGTACCTCTCGATCGACCCGGGCCCGGACGGCCCGGCGGCGCTCGGCGACGGCGCGCTGATCCCGCCGGAGCGCACGACCCCGGCACTGGATCTCACCGCGTTGTTCAACGGGTTCAAGCCGCTTTTCCAGGCGCTGTCGCCGAACGACGTCAACCAGCTGTCGTTCGAGATCGTCCAGGTGCTGCAGGGGGAGGGGAGCACCATCGACAGCCTCCTGGAGCACACCGCGTCCCTCACGAGCACTTTGGCCGGCAAGGACAAGGTGATCGGCGAGGTGGTCGGGAACCTCAACACGGTGCTCGACACGCTGAACTCCCAGGGCGATCAGTTCGACAAGCTCGTCGACGTCACCGCGCAGCTGGTCTCCGGCCTCGCGGGCGACGCGAAGCCCATCGGGCAGGCGATCGGCGGGCTCGGCGAGCTCACCACGTCCACCGCGGGCCTGCTCCAGGACGGCCGGGCGCCGTTGAAGGCGAGCATCGACACCCTCGGCGACCTGTCGAAGAACCTCGCCGACAACACGCCGGTGTTCGAGCAGTTCCTCGGGAACCTGCCGAAGAAGCTGGACCGCATGGGCGCGATGGTCTCGTACGGCTCGTGGTTCAACTTCTATCTGTGCTCGGTCAAATCGGACGCGCCGCCCGCTCCGGGCGGCCCGCCGGTCGGCATCCCGCTGACCCAGGGACGGTGCCGGTGAAAGCGCCCAGGATCAAACCCTTCCGCACCCGCAACCCGATCATCGTCGGCGCCGTCACGGCGCTGCTGATGGCCGCGGCCGGCTCGGCGGTGTTCTTCTCCGACGACCTCCCGCTGATCGGTGGCGGTACCACCTACGCGGCAGAGTTCACCGAAGCCGCCGGGCTCAAGCGCAACGACGAAGTCCGGGTCGCCGGGGTGAAGGTCGGAGAGGTCTCCGACGTCCTGCTGGACGGTGCCCGCGTCAAGGTCCTGTTCCGGGTCAAGGACACCTGGATCGGCAACCGCACCACCGCCTCGATCAAGATCAAGACCCTGCTGGGGCAGAAGAACCTGGTCATCGACCCGGTCGGCAACGCCGAACTGGACCCGGACCAGCCGATTCCGGTGGAGCGCACGAGCTCGCCCTACGACGTCACCGCGGTGTTCAACGACCTCGCGAACACGGTGGGCGCGATCGACACCGACCAGCTGGCGAAGGCGTTCGGGACGATGTCGGAAACGCTCGGCGCTTCCACGCCCCAGGACGTCCGGACCGCCTTCGACGGCATCACCGCGCTCTCCAAGACGCTCGCCTCGCGCGACGAGGAGCTGGTGAAGCTGTTCCAGAACACGAACAAGGTGTCCCGGACACTCGGCGACCGGTCGCAGCAGATCGAGGCGCTGATCCGCGACGGCAACACCCTGCTCACGGAGCTGAACGCGCGCAAGGACGCCATCGCGAAACTGTTCAGCGGCGTGAAGAACCTGTCGGTGCAGCTCAAGGGACTCGTCGCGGACAACCAGAAGACACTCGGCCCCGCGCTCGACCAGCTCGACCGCGTCGCCACCGTCTTGCAGCGCAACCAGGACAAGCTCACCGAGAGCCTGCGGCTGGCGGGGCCCTTCTACCGGCTGCTCGGCAACGCGGTCGGCAACGGCCGCTGGATCGACACCTACATCTGCGGGCTCGTCCCGACCGGCGGCACGCCGGGCAGCTGCATGCCGTCGAGGAACGGGGGACGCTGATGGGGCGCCACTTCACGCTGTCCGATCTCGGGGCGAACGCGCGGCGGCGGGCCTGGATACGGCGGCTCGCGCTCGCCGTCGTCGCGGGACTGCTCGTGACCGCGGCCTGGCCGCTGGTGACGCGGCAGGCCGACCGGATGCTGACCGGGTACTTCACCGCGACCGTCGGGGTGTACCCGAACACCGAGGTCCGGGTGCTCGGCGTCCCGATCGGTTCGGTCACCAAGGTCGAACCGCGCGGCACGAAGGTCGAAGTGACCATGTCGGTGCGGCCGGACGTCAAGCTGCCGGCCGACGTCGGTGCCGTCGTGATCACGCCGAGCCTGGTCGCCGACCGGTACGTGCAGCTCACCCCGGTGTACGTCGGCGGGCCGGAGCTGGGCGGCGACGCCCGGATCCCGCCCGAGCGCACCGTCACCCCGGTCGAGGTCGACGAACTCCTCGGCAGCCTCAACCAGCTGATGACCGCGCTGGGACCGAAGGGCGCCAACCGGGACGGCGCGGTCAGCGACGTGCTGACCAAGGCCGCGACCTACCTCGACGGCAACGGCGGCAAACTCGGCGAGGCGATCAAGAACCTCGGCGAGTTCGCCAGGACGGCGAGCGACTCCAAGGACGACCTGTTCAACTCCGTCGACAACATCAGCAAGTTCACCGCGATGCTCGCCTCGAACGACGGCAAGGTGAAGGAGGCGATCCAGCAGATCTCCTCGATCAGCAAGATCCTGGCCGATCAGCGGGACCAGTTCTCCGGCGCGATGACCGAACTCACCGAGGCGCTCAGCGTCGTCCAGGGCTTCATCAAGGACAACCGGGGCAAGGTCAAGTCCGATGTGGACAAACTCGCCGAGATCACCAAGGTGCTCACTCAACAGAAGGCGTCGCTGGGCGAGGCGCTCGACGCCGCGCCGAACGCGCTGGCGAACGTCCTCGGCGCGTACAACCAGGGCGCCGGAACGCTGGACGGCCGAGGGAACATCACCGAATTCTCGGGGGCGAAATGAAGTCCCGGCTCAAATGCGCGGCCGTCCTGGTCGTCACGCTGGCCGCGACCGGTTGCAGCAGCGGCGTCGACGTCTACGACATCCCCTTGCCCGGCGGTGCCGCGCTGGGTGAGCGGCCGATCCATGTGACGGCGAGTTTCAGCAACGTGCTGGATCTCGTGCCGCAGTCCGGGGTGAAGGTCAACGACGTCCCGGTCGGCCAGGTGCGGACGGTCGACCTGGCGCCGGACGGCCGCAGCGCGGTGGTCGGGCTGCTGATCAACGGGGACGTGAACCTGCCTGCCAACGCCGTCGCGCGGCTGCGGCAAGCGAGCATCCTCGGCGAAAAGTTCGTCGAGCTCGCGCCGCCGGACGACGGCACCCCCAGCGGGCGGTTGGCCGACGGCGCGGTGATCCCCTTGGCCAGTTCGTCGCTGACCCCGGAGATCGAGGAGGTCTTCGGCGCGCTTTCCTTGCTGCTCAATGGTGGAGGCGTCGCGCAGGTGCAGAACATCACCCGCGAACTCAACGACGCGCTCGGCGGCAAGGAAAGCGCGGCCCGCAGCCTGCTGTCCAATTTGGACACCTTCGTGCGCGGGCTGGACGAGCACAAGGCGGAGATCACCCGCGCCATCGAGAGCGTCAACAAGCTCGCGGCGACGCTGAACGCGAACACCGAGGAGATCAAAGCGACGCTGAACGGGCTCACCCCCGGGATCGAGGTGCTGAACCAGCAGCGGCAGGCGCTGGTCGGGATGCTGAAGTCCCTGGACGGGCTCACCTCGGTCGCCGTCGACACGGTGAACCGCAGCAAGGACGACCTCGTCGCCGATCTCAAGGCGCTCGAACCGTTGCTGCGGCGGCTGGCCGACTCGGGGGACAAGCTGCCGAAGGCGATGGAGATGATCTTCACCTTCCCGTTCCCCGACGCCGCGCTCGACGCCATCCGCGGTGACTACCTGAACACGTTCCTGACCTTCAAGAACAGTGGTGGCCGCTGATGCTGACCAAGTTCGTCCGCGCCCAGCTGGTGGTCTTCGTGGTCATCGCCGTCCTCGGTGTCGCGTACGTCGGCGCGACGTACGCGGGGCTGGACAAGCTGGTGCTCGACCGCGGGTACACCGTCAAAGTGCGCCTGGCCACCGGTGGCGGCATCTTCGGCAACGCCGAGGTCACCTACCGCGGCGTGCCGATCGGCCGCGTCGGCGAACTCCGGCTGACCGCGTCCGGGATGGAAGTGGACCTCGCCATCGATCCGGGCGGACCGGAGGTGCCCGCGGACACCGAAGCCGTCGTGGCCAACCGATCCGCCGTCGGTGAGCAGTATGTCGACCTTCGGCCGCGTCGTGCCGATGGTGCCATGCTGCGGGACGGTTCGGTGATCAGCGAGGCGGACACGAAGATCCCGCTCCCGGTGGACGTCGTCCTGTCCAGTGTGGACTCTTTCGCCAACTCGGTGCCGAAACCCGCCCTGCGGACCGTTGTCGACGAGCTGTACAACGCGACCAACGACGCGGGCCCGGCGCTGGACCAGCTCGTCGGTCGGGGGATCGAGTTCGTGCGGGAGGCGAGCGCGCACGTCGGGCCGCTGACCAGATTCGTGACCGACGCGCACACCGTGCTCGACACGCAGGTTTCCCAGGCGGACGCGATCCGCTCGTTCGGCGCCAACGCGAAACTGCTGGCCGCGACGCTGAAGAACTCCGACGGGGATCTGCGGCGGCTCATCCCGGCCGTGCCGGCGGCCGCGAACGAGGTCAGCACGCTCCTGCGGGAGACCGGGCCCAGCCTCGGCATCCTGCTGGCGAACCTGCTGACCACCGCGGACGTCATGGAATCGCGGCAGGACGGCATCGAGCAACTGCTGGTCACCGCGCCGAAAGCGGTCGCCGCCGGACACGCGATCATGGGGCCGGACGGCGCGCACGTCGGCCTCTCCCTGACGTTCTTCGACCCGCCGCCGTGTGTCACCGGCTACGGCACCGGTTACCGCGACGGACTCGACACGTCGGCGCGCCCGTTGAACACCTCGGCGCGCTGTGCGCTACCGAAGGGCAATCCCACCAACGTGCGCGGCTCGCAGAACGTGCCGGGAAGGTGAAGACGATGACTCGACTCGCGGTCCTGCTCGCGGTGGTGGCCACCGCGTTCGCCGCCTGGTTCGGCTACTCCTGGTGGGACGCGAGCCGGGACGACGGCGTCGCGCGGGCCACGGTCCGCGAGGAGGCGCTGCAGGCGGGCAGGCAGTCCGTGGCGGCACTGACCACTTTGGACTACCGGCAGGCCGAGCAGGGCTATCAGACCTGGCTGAACCTGTCCGGCGGCGCGCTGCACGACGAACTGGCGCGGGACCGGGAAGGCGGGCTGGGCCGGATCGGCCAGGCGAAGACCGTCACCACCGGCCGGGTCGTCGACGCCGCGGTGACCGAAGTGGACAGTGGCGGCGGGACCGCCGAGGTGATCGCCTCGGTCGAACTCGAGGTCCGGCCCGACGGCGGGGAAGCCGTGACGAAACACAACCGGTTCCGCGCCGGCCTGAACCGGACGCCGGACGGGTGGCGGGTCACGTCGCTCGGCCAGGTGCCGGTGACCGACACCGGAAAGCCCTGAGGGGAGGACGGGATGACCACGAAACGGAAGCCGGTGCGGCGCACCGTGAAGGTCGCCGGGAAAATGGGCGGCAGCACCCGGGTCCTCGAAGCGCCCGAAGAGGTCGCGTCGGATCTATCGGATCTATCGGATCTATCGGATGTGTCGGATCCCGAGGTCTCCGACGTTCCTGTCGCCGCTCCTGTGCGGCGGCGGGGTGCCCTGGTGTTCGGCGTGGTCGCGGTGGTGATGGCGGGCCTCGCGGGGTGGTTCGCCGTCGAGGCGCGGGACGCGACGTCGGTCCTGGCCCACAACACCGCGCTGACCGACGTCGCCACCACCGCCGAGGTGAGCGATCAGATCGGCAAGGCGCTCGGCACGGTCTTCTCGTACCGCTACGACGATCCAGCCAAGAGCGAGCAAGCCGCGAAAGAGGTCCTGACCGGACCCGCGCTCGGGCAGTACGACCAGCTGTTCGCGCAGGTCCGAGGGCTGGCGGCGGAGCAAAAACTGGTCGTGACGTCGACTCCGGTGGTCTCGGGCGTCAAGGTCCTCGACGGGGACAGGGCGTCGCTGCTGGTGTTCCTGGACCAGACCGGCGTGCGCGGGGACGGGCAGCGCAGTACCGGCGCGGCTCAGCTGAGCGTGAGCGCCGAACGCTCCGACGGCCGCTGGCGCGTCACCGCCCTGGCCGCCGCCTGACCCCCTCCGCATTTCGTCCTCTAAATGCGGAGCTGGCGCGAGCGCCGAAGTACATGAAGGCCCCCTTCC
>NZ_JBHXJK010000176.1:0-14006 GCF_042723255.1 Amycolatopsis thailandensis | reverse complement strand
GTGTGTACTGTGGCGTAACTCGTTTTTTTGGAGAGGTAATTGTTGTTACCCGTCTTCAAGCACGCGAGTTCCGCCTTCAAGCACGCGAGATCCGGGTCTGATCACGCGTACCCGGCGGAAGACGCGGGCTAGGGCTGCGGGGCCTTCGACGCCTGGAGCGTGCCGCCCGGCAACCGGTTCACTCCCCAGCTGCGTTCGATGTAGTCGATGATCCCGGTGACGTCCTCGGCGGGCACCTTCTCCGGCTCCCCGTGTTCGAGCGGGTCGGTGTGGAAGATGTAGAGCCGCGACGCGAACTGGTCGAACGGCAGCGAGGCCTCGCCGAACCGCTCCCCGTTGCCCGCGGTCGAAACCACGACGCCGTCGCCCCAGTCCTGTCCGCTGTCGTTGTTCGGGTTGTAGAAGTACACCCGGGTGACGTCCTGCGGGTCGGCGGCGACCCGCAGGATGGTGATCGCGTGCCAGCCGACGTAGCGGGCCGCGCTGTCGGTGACGGCGACACCGGCGGGCTGCGGGTGGATCAGCGGCTGCCCGCCGTTGTAGGCCGGGTGGTAGCTCACGTGGAACTGCCGCAGGAAGTTGTCGAGGTCGATCAGGTTCCCGGTCTCGACGTCGACGTTGATCCGGAACCCGCGCGCGGCCCACCAGCCGTGGAACTCGGGGTTGACCCAGCGGTGCGGATCGCCGGGCCTGCCGATGCAGCGGCGCCCCATTTCGGCGTAGATCCGGTCCAGATGCGGCACCACGAGCAACGAAACCGGGTCCAGATCGGTCTGCGGGGTGGTGGCGACCCCACCCGCGCTGTCGTTCGACGAGATCGGCTGGCCTTCGAAGTGCATGACGATCTCGTCGTCCCGTGCCGCCCAGACCACGATCTGCAGCAGGTAGTCGGGGTCGTTGTAGGCCCACATCGACAGCGCGCGGGCCGACTGACAGGTCGGGTTGTCCCCCTGACCCACACCCAGCGGCAGGCCCAGCATCGACAGCACGCCCGCGATCAGCCTCGCCTCGGGTCCCGGCTCGTCGCCGAACACCGCCGTCAGCCGCTCGCGCGCGCTCTCGGACAGTTCCAGTCCCAGCTGACGCCACAGCGCGGGCACCATCGGCGGCGCGTGGAGGATGCCGCGGTCGAGCAGCAGCGCCAGCCCGTAGATGCACTGGGCGGTCTGCGTGTGAACCGCCACCTCGATCAGCTTGTGGATCAGGTCACGGTGGCGCAGAAGGCAGTTGCGGCCGGTGTCGGACAGGCCGAGTGCCTCTCCGAGCAGGTAATCGCTCTTGTGCCGCAGGAATCGCAGCAGTTCGGCGTGATACGGCGAGACTAGCCCGGTGTCGTGCATGGCCCTGGCGAACCCGGTGGCCTCGTATTGCAGGCCACCGTCGTCCATCGCTTCCAGGCGGGACCGGAAGACCTCGGTGCCGGGGTCTTCCCTGCAGGCCTCCGTGGTGCCGAAGAGCGCGGTGATCAGCCTGTCGATGCCCTGCCCGGAGGCGTTGCCGAGATCGACCTCGGGATCGCCGCGGTAGACCGCGATCCGCGTGATCAGCGACTGCACCTGGTCGACCTGGATCGGACGCTGGCGCAGGATCCGCCAGATCTCCTCGACCAGTTTGTCCAGCACGCTCTCGTAGCCGATCTCGTCGGCCACGTGCCGGAACAGGTCCCTGATCAGCTGCGCCGTCCGGCCCTGCCGGGTGCGCTCCGCCTCGGTGGGCGGGGTGAACAGCAGTTCGAGGTTCAGCGCGAGCACCTGGGACAGGAACTCGCGGGCGTCCTCCGCGGACAGTGTCGGGTGATCGTAGTCACCGCGGGCGACGGCGAGGGTGCGCAGCTCGCTGCACGCCTCCATCACCACGGTGTCCGCGTCCCCGGCGTGGAGGCCGGGCCCGACCAGCGCCGGGATCAGGATCTCCGGGGTGGCCCAGTCCGTCCCCAGGAACAGGCCTGCCTCCTCCAGCACCCGCGCCCTGGCCTGGACCGCCGCGGCACCGCCCGGCTGCACCAGGACCCGCCGCAACGCTTCCAGTATCCGCCGCAGCTTGGTGTGCTTGCCGAAGTCTCGGGTTTCGGCCATCGCCCTGATGGCGTCGTCGAGCGAGGCCACGCGTTTGTCCAGCGTGGCGGACGCGCCATGAACATCGACGGTCGGTTTCAAAGGCATCCCTCGGGTCGGTCTCCTGCGCGCGGGGCTGCCCCTCAGACGTAGAAGTCTAGTTCTTCCTGTTGCTTCAGCAGGTCACGCATCTCGTAGGCGTCATCGCCGAAGAAGTACAGCAGACCCCAGTGTGTACCGAACGCGGTCCGTTTGGTGACCGTCTCCTCCAACGGCGCCGAAAGATCGTGTGACTCGTAGTAGTCGTGGTCCTCGGTTTCCGGCGGGATCCGCAGCTCGCTGACCACGCGGCGACGCGGGTAGACCCCGAAACAGCCCGCGACCCCGCTGGCGTCTTCGACCTCCTTCGGGAAGAACGCGTCGATCTCCTCCTCGGTCGTCTTCGGATCGAAGGCCAGCGCCAATCCCTGGTAGGCGTTGAACCCGTAGGCGCGCTCCAGCAGCTCGAACACCTTGAAACCCGGTGGCCGGTAGGCGACCTCGCCGAAGTACATCTCGCCGTCGTTGGTGACGAAGTACTCAGGGTGCACGAAGCCGAACTCGATGTCGAAGGTCTTGATCAGCTTTTCGATCTGCGCGGTGATCTGCGGCCGGTACCGCTCCAGCTCCGGAGTGGCGGGCACGAACACCGAGTAGCCCAGCGTGACGTACTCGGAGATGTTCAGGAACTTGATCTTTCCCTTGTGGATCCACGCTTCGACGGCGAACTCCCAGCCGTCGAGATGCGACTCCATCAGTACCGGGAACTCCTCCTCGGGGATCGCGTCGACGTCGTCGGGCGTGCGGACGACGCGGTGCCCGAGGCAGCCCGCCTTGTCGAAGGCCTTCAGATGGATCGGGTCGTTCGGGTCCCCGTCGAGTTTGAGCAGGGTTTGGTTGACACGCTTGAGAAAGCGGATCACATCGTCCCGGTCGTGAGCCTCTTCGAAGATCCCGACCCGGATCCCGCCGAGCTGCGCGCGGCGCTTCATCAGCGATTTGTCCCGCAGCAGCATGGCCTGGCCGAACAGGCGCGGATTGTCCAGCAGGACGGCGTTGATCGCCCCGGCCCACTCCACGGTTTCCTCGAACAGCGGGATCGCGACGTCGACGCCTTCCTGTTGCAGCGTCTCGGCGATCTCCAGCGAGCGGTCGTTGAGCCGCTCGAAATTCCATGGCAGATAAGGAATGTCGTGTTCCACGCAGTACTTCTCGGCCCAGTCCGGTGCGACGACGACGTACCGCCGATCGAACCGGTCCAGTGCCTCGACAGCGTTGAGGCTCCACCCGAGAAGAGCTACGTACCCTTTGTTCGGATCCTTCGTGGCCGCGTCGAGCCGCGTCATAGACCGTTCCTCCGTGTCGGTGTCGTCAGCTCCTCACCAGTTGAAGGGAAGCTGCTTTCAACGCTAAGCGACATCGGGGTGGCCCGCAGATCGCGCCGGACTCAGCGCCCCCGCAGCTCGAGCGCGACGGCACCGAGCACCAGTGCCCCACCAGCGAAGGCGCCGGCCCACAGCGGCTCGTCGAGCACTGTCGCGCCGATCGCGGCGCCGACGAGCGGTGTGATGTAGGCGTAGGTACTGACCAGCGGCGCCGGCGCGGTCTCCAGCAGCCGGGTGTAGAGCATGAACCCGAGAAGGGAATCGAAAACGAGCAGGAACACCGCCGCTCCGGCCGACGTCCAGCCGACGTCCGCCCACCGCGCCGGGTCGAGCTGGCCGAGCGACAGCGCGACCAGCACCAGCACCGTTCCACCGGCGAGCAACTGGACCGCACTGGCGACAACGCGATCCAGTGGACGGTCGACGTTCGCCGTCAGGAGACTCCCCGCCGCCCACAGGATCGGCGCCACACAGAACGCCGCGACCGCCCAGGGCGCGCCGCCGATGGCGCTTCCCGGCGCCGTCAGGACGACGATCACGATGCCGCCGAACCCCGCCACGAGGCGGATCCACGACGCGGCCGACGCCCGGGCCCCGGTGAACCCGCCGAGAAGCACCACCCACAGCGGAATGGCCGCGGCCAGGATCGCGCCGAGGCTGGCGGTCACCTCCGTCAGCGCCACGGTGGCGAGCCCTTGGCCGCCCACCAGCAACAACACCCCGGCGGCCATCAGGGTCCGGACCTGCTTGCGCGTGGGCCGCGGACGGCCACGTGCGACACCGGCGAGCACGAGTCCGGACAGCAGGAAGACCAGCGCCGCTCCGCCGATCGGCGGAATCGTTTCGACCATCAGCTTCATCGCCGGGATCGCCGAACCCCAGCACACGTAGAGCGCGAGCAGCAGGAGCACGGTGCGATCCGCGGGCACGACGCGCGCCTTACCCCCGCTGATCATCGTTCCTTCATACCGCCTCGCTCGCGGGGCGGAAACCCGATTAGCGAGTGCGCGCCACTCCGGCCAGCCCGCGCGAACGAGGGGCTTCGTCGACGAAATCCCCGTCGCCGGGCCGCCATTGGGGCAGCCACACCAGACCGGGGTCGACCAGCTCCAGGTCACCGAAGAACTCGGCGACCTGCTCGCGCGACCGCATGATCGCGGTGTGGTTGGTCCGGCGCCCGTACTCCGCGGCCACCTGCTTGCCCGCGTTCTGGGTCTCGACGTCCTCGGGCGCGACGTGGATGTGCGACACCGCCAAGAAGCTCCCGGGCGGCAGCATCGCGCGGTGGAACCCGAGCGTGGCGTGCGGGTTCTGCTCGTCGGGCATGAAATGCAGCAGGGCCACCAGCAGCAGTCCGATGGGCTGGGTCCGGTCGATCAGGCCGGTGTCCAGCACGCGTTCCCACAGCAGGCCCTGGTCGAAGAAGTCGGCGTCCAGCGCGGCGTGCCGGTTCGGGTCCGCGGTCTGTTCGAGCAGGATCTGCGCGTGCGCGCGGGCGATCGGCTCGTTGTCGATGTAGACGACCCGGGATTCGCCCGGGGCCACCTCGTCGGCCACTTCATGCACGTTGCCCTGCGTCGGCAGGCCGGAGCCGATGTCCACGAACTGCCGGATCCCCTGATCGACCATGAACCGCACCGCGCGCCCGAGGAACGCCCGGTTCGCCCTGGCGAAGTCGCGGATCTCCGGCAGCACGGCGAGCTGTTTCTCGGCGAACGCCTGGTCGACGGCGTAGTTGTGCGTCCCGCCGAGCAGGTAGTCGTACACCCGGCCCACCGAGACCTTGTCCACCGCCGCGCTCAAGCGCGCGGCCTCGTCCATGCTCATCTCGACCCCAAGATCTTCGCAGGCGGCAAATCAGGTATCCGTACATTACCGGTCCGCCAGTTGTTCGAGGCGCGCCATCTCGACGTCCAGGGAGGTCTGCGCGCGGCTCAGGGCCTCCGAGCTGTAGCGGCCGCTCGACCTGGCCCGCTGGAGACGCTCGGACTGCTCGGTGAGGACGCGCAACCTCAGCCGCAGGTACTGGAACACGCCTTCGGCTTGTTCGGGCGCCGGGCGCTTCGCCGATCCTTCGGCCGGGATTCGGGTGTCGGACCGCACCCGGTCCAGGACCCGCTCGCCGAACGGCCCGTTGCCCGGGTCTTCCAGTGCCGGGTCGTCCAGCAGGTTCCTGGCCGCGTCGGTCAGCTCGGTCATGAGCCGGACGTACTCGTGGCGCAATTTGGCCGGATCCTCCTCGGGGACGCGTGCCGCGCGGATGACCGCCGGGAGCGTCAGGCCCTGGACCAGCAGCGTCGTGGTCGCCACCACGTAGGCGATCAGGACGAGCAGGCCGCGGTCCGGCGTGTCCTGCGGAAGGGTCTGGGCCGCCGCCAGGGTGATCGCCCCGCGCATCCCGGCCCAGCCGAGCACCACGCCGCCACGCCAGCCCAGGGTCTCGGTGAGCCGGAATTCGACGTCGGCGGCGGCGCGGTCGAGCCGTTTCCGGAAGTACGCCGCGCGCCGCGGCGAGGCCTTGTCCAGCCGCTCGGTGACGGCGGGGTCGGATTCGTCGCCCCGCAGCACCGCCCGCGTCGTTTCCAGGCGCGGCTTGAATCGCGCGGCTTTGCGTTGTTCGCGGTACAGGCCCGCGACGAGCGGCCCGACGAAGACGATGCGCGCGAGGATGACGAGCACCGAAGCCGCCAGGCCGATGTAGAGCGCCTGCCAGGCGCTCGAACCGTCCTTGTGCACCTCGTCGACGAGGGTTTTGACGCTGAGCCCCATGAGCAGGAACATCCCGCTCTCCAGCAGGAACGCCACGGTGCGCCAGTTGACGGTCTCGGCGAGACGGTCCGTCGCGCGCAGATACCGCGGGGCGAGGTGACCGGTCACCAGGCCGGCGACGACGACGGAGAGGACACCGGAAGCCCCGGCCTCCTCCGCGGGCAGGTAGGCGATGAACGGGACCACGAAGGAGATGGCGGTGTTGAGCACCGCGTTGCCCAGCAACGCGCGCACCCGCACGTTGACGTAGCCGACCAGGATCCCGATCGCCACCGCCACCACGACCGCGAGGGCGAACTCCCCGACGATGCCCCAGACGGACACGGATCCGGCGACCGCGGCGACGGCGGATCGCAGCAGCACGAGCGCGGAGGCGTCGTTGACGAGTCCTTCTCCTTCGAGCACGGTCAGCAGCCGGGGCGGCAGGCCGAGCCGCCGTCCCACGGACGTCGCCGCGACGGCGTCGGTGGGGCTGATGACCGCCCCGAGCGCGAACGCGGCGGGCCAGCCGATGTCCGGCACCAGCCAGTGGAACAGCCAGCCCGCGCCCAGCGTCGACCCCACCACGAGCAGGACCGCGAGACCGGTGATCGGCCGGATGTTCCGCCGGAAGTCGACCATCGGCATGTTCACCGCCGCCGAGTACAGCAGCGGCGGCAGCACCCCGGCGAGGATCAGTTCGGGTTCGACCTCCGGATGCGGGACACCCGGCAGGAAACTCAGGCCGATGCCGACCAGTACGAGGCTCAGCGGCGCGGCCAGGTTGAGCCGCTCGGAGAACGCGGCCACGAACACGATGCTGATGACGCCGAGCACGACGACGAGGGTCAGGTCCACAGGTGACATGACAACACCGGATCGGCGAGTCGGCATCCTGAGGGGTACCCGGCGAGCCGGACAGTTGTCTCTTGTGGACAGTCGGAATCCGGCCGGCTCTGCCTGATAAGGCATCGCGACTTCGACCGTCCACATGAGACACCCTTTCGGCCGGAACGCCCGTTTTGGGCACTTCGCGAAGGGGTCGTGAGTGGTAAAGAGGGTTAGAACCCTCTTTACCACTCACGACCCCATGAAGAACAGCCCATACGGGCATGATTCGGACGCTCAATTGCCGCTAAGTGTCTTATGTGGACACTTGGGTCGCGGCCGGTCGCAGGTCAGCCCGAACCCTGCCCTCAAGGCAGCGAAGCCGCAGGCTCCGGAAGGCCGGGTGGCCAAACGATCTCGGCTATCGCGAGGGATCGTGCAGGTCACCCGGGACGGCGACGTCCGTTTCCGCGCCGACTCCGGGCGGGAGCTGGAGCGCCGGCTGCCGCGGTCGGGAAAACCCCTTTCTCACGCCTGGCGCGAGGAAGGGGGCCTTCCTGTATTCGCCACTGCGATTCCACAACATTCCCGCAAGAGGGCGGACCTAGCTTCCGGAAAGGTCTCGACCACTTACGGAGGACACATGATCGCGATACGCAGCAGGCGCGGCGCCGGTGCCGGGTACTGGTCAGAGCACTGGCGGGGGTGGCCCTGTCCGCACTGGTCGCGCTCTCGGCACCGGGCACGGCGCTGGCCGACGCTGAGCCGCTGGGCCCGGACGTCACCTTCAACAGCACCCCGGTGATCGACCCGTCGGGGCTGTTCATGCTCTCCCGCGGGCTGGACGGCTCCATCCTGTACAGCCCGGGAACGCCCAGCACCAACGGTTACGGCGACTTCCGCTCCTTCGGCCAGCAGATCATCGGCGACCCGACCGGTGTGACCGGGCCCGAAGGCGCGCAGATCTTCGCCCGGAACACCGCCAACCAGGCGATCACCAGCTTCGTCGTCTCGTACAACTTCCCGACCGATTTCCAGGTCATTCCCGGGCTCCGGATCTCCAGCGAGGTCACCGCGGTCAAGATCCCTCCGCGTGGCGCCAGGCCGCCGATGATCCGGATCTTCGCCCGCGACCTGGACACCGGCCGGATCTTCACCAACCTGCTCGTCGAGGGCTCGCCGCAGGGCTGGACCGACCTCGGACTCTTCGCCACCAGTGAACTTTCGGCGGCGGTCGTGAGCCCGGCGGGCTTCGACATCAGCATCCGGCTCGTGGTGCGCGGGGTGGTCAACCGGTTGTTCTCCACGGTCCTCGACAACACCACCGGGGCGATCTCCGGCTGGTCGCAGCTCGGTGACCTGTTCACGACCGGAAACCCGACATTGGTCAACGAGGGCGCCATGTTCACCTTCCGGGGCAACGAGGTGTTCACCCGGCAGAACGGCAGCAACGCCGTCTTCACCTGGAACTTCGACAACCCCGGCTGGGTCAACCTGGGCGGGGTCGCCACCAGCGACATCGCCGCCTCCGTCGCCAAGGACAACGGGCTCCAGCTCTACGTCCGGGGCACCAACCTCCGGATCTATCTGAACCGGCGGCCACCAGGGTCGACCCGGTTCGGCGGATACGTCGACCTCGGCGGCACGGCTTTCGGCAACCCCGCCGCCAGTGGTGGCACACCCACCCCCATCCGGACGGTGGCCGACCAGTTCATCGTGCGAGGCACCGACAACCGGATCTACAGCCGGATCCAGACCAACTTCGCCGGCGGCTTCACGAACTACTTCGCGTTCGGAGGACCACTGCACGGCTGACCTCACACGGTCGTGCAACGCGGACGGTCCGGGCACTCCCCTCGCCCGGGCCGTCTTCCGCTCAGCCCAGCTCGGCCAGCTCCTTCCGGATCGCGTCGGCGGTGGGCAAAGTGAGGTCGCGGTAGATGGCGGTGGCGCGGTCGTAATGCCGGTGCGCGGCGGGAAGGTCGCCCGCTTCGACGGCCACCCTGGCGAGGCCGTGGTGGGCGCGGGCCGCCTGTTCCCGCGCGCCGATCCGGACGGCCAGGTCCAGTGCCGTGGTGTGGTTCGCGCGAGCGGAGGCGGGATCGCCGACGGCGAGGCACGCTTCACCGAGTCCGTTGAGCGCCCAGGTTTCGCCGTCGCGGTCGCCACGCGCGACGAACAGGTCCAGGGCGCGGCGGTGGTGTTCGGCGGCGCGGTCGGGGTGACCGCTGAGAGTGTGGGTCCTGCCGAGGCCGTCGATGCTCCAGGCTTCGCTCTCGAGGTGGCCGAGGGTGCGGAACAGTTCCACGGCTTCGTTGTGCAGGGTGAGGGCGTCGCCGAGGTGGTCGCGGGTGAGGGCGACCTCGGCGAGCCCGAGTTTGGCCCACGCCTGCCCGAAGGGATGGCCCGCCTGCCGGTGCAGCGCCATCGCGTGATCCAGATTGGTCACCGCGGCGGCGTGGCCGATGCGTGCCTCGACGGTACCCAGCCTGGTCAGGACGTGGGCCTGCGCCACCAGGTCGGTGTCATGCCGGAACAGGGCCAGCGCCCGGGTGTAGTGGTCGATGGCAGGCCGGTAACGTCCGGCGCGTTCTTCGACCATGCCGACGCCTGCCACGGCCCGGCCCTGCGACGACAGGTCGCCGATCTCCTTGAACAGCGTGGCCGCCGCGCTCAGATGTGCCACGGCCGCGTCGGCCCGGCCCGCCTGGAGATGGACGCCGCCGAGCGAGTGGAGAGCGGTGGCCTC
The DNA here is from genome assembly GCF_042723255.1 of Amycolatopsis thailandensis. Lineage (NCBI taxonomy): Bacteria > Bacillati > Actinomycetota > Actinomycetes > Pseudonocardiales > Pseudonocardiaceae > Amycolatopsis > Amycolatopsis thailandensis. Next base: position 4,203 of record NZ_JBHXJK010000176.1, on the reverse strand, counting down.
GCCCGCGCGGTCGCCGGTGGCGTGGGCGGCGGTGCGCGCGTGGCCGTGGATGGAGATGGCGACGGTTTCGTTGCGCCCGTCCAGATAGCGGAACAGCAACCGGGACAACGCCACCGAGCTCTCGGGACGGCCGTGGGTCGCCGCGTGCGCCGCCAGCGCCGAAATCGTGGCGAGTTCGGCGTCCAGCCAGTCCCGCGCGTCGTCGGCGCCGGGGAACCCGGGCACCGGGCTCGCCGCGGCGGCGACCGGTGGTCTGCGGTGGGCTTCGCCGGGATAGAGCCGGTCCATCGCCGCGGCGACGGCGGCGAGGTAGTAGGCGTAGACCCGGTCGAGCGCGGAACGCTCGTCGACGCTGCCCGCCTCCGTCGCGTAGGCCTTGAGCAGGTCGTGCATGAGGTACCGGTCGACACCGGCGGGCTGCACGAGGTGCGCGCGGGCGAGGGTGTTCAGCAGGGTTCGAGCGGTCGCGAGCGGTTGACCGGCGAGCGCGGCCAGCACATGGGCGTCGAAGGTCGGCGCGGGATGACGCCCCAGCGCGGCGAACGCGGCGACGGCTTGGTCGCTCAACTGCCGCAACGACCAGGAGAACACCGCCCGGATGGCGGCGCGCTGGTCGTCTCCGCCGCTCAGCACGTCGAGGGTCTGCTGGGCCGCGCGCAGTTCGGCGGCCAGCCGGGACAGCGGGACCGCGGGCCGGGACACGGCGAGTTCGGCCGCGAGGCGCAAGGTCAGCGGCAGCCGGACGCACCGCTCGGCGAGCACGGCGGCGGACTCGGGCTCGGCGTCCACGCGCGGTCCGACCAGCCGCCCGAGCAGGGTGACCGCGTCGGCGAGCGGAAGCTGGTCCACGGTGACGCGGTGCGCGCCGTGCAACGCCACGAGACCGGTGAGCGCGTCACGGCTGGTCACCACGACGGCGCAACCACCGGCGCCGGGCAACAGCATGCGGACCTGTTCGACGGAGACCGCGTTGTCCAGCACCACGAGCATCCGCCTGCCGTCGAGTTCGGTGCGGAACCGCGCGGCACGTTCGGTCACCCCGAGCGGAACCTCCGCGCCGCCCGGCATCAACGCCGTCAGGAACGCTCCGAGCGCGTCGCCGGGCGACACCGGCTCCTCCGGGGCGTATCCGCGCAGATCCAGGTACAACTGCCCGTCCGGGAACCGGTCGCGCACCCGATGCCCCCAATGCACGACCGTCGCCGTCTTGCCCGCCCCGGCCGTACCGGTCAGGCAGATGATCAGCGGCTCGTCCCCCACCCGATCCGCCAGCCGGTCCAGCTCGGTGATCTCGCCCGCCCGGCCGGTGAACTCGGTGACGGCGGCGGGCAATTGCGCGGGCGCCGTCTGCTCCCCCGGCGGCAGATCGTGGCGCAGCACGGCTTCGTGCACCGCGGCCAGTTCCGGCCCGGGATCGACGCCGAGCTCGTCGCGCAGCGCCCGGCGGATCCGTTCGTGCACGGCGAGGGAATCGGCCGTCCGGCCCACCGCGTACAGCGCGCGCATCAGCACCACCGCGGCGCCCTCGTGCAGTGGATGCTCCTCGACCAGCTCGGTCAGCCGGATGACCGTGGCGGCCGCCTGGCCCGCGCGGATCTCGGCCGCCGCCCAGGCCACCACGGCGGCCTCGTGTTCCTGGCTCAACGTGCGGCGGGTGCGCTCGGCCCACTCCCCGGACAGCCCCGCCAGCGGCTCGCCGCGCCACAGACCGAGTGCCTCGGTCAGGGCCGCGCGGTCGGCGGACTCGTCCCGCACCGCGTTCCGGAACCGGAACACGTCGACCTGATCGGGGCGGACGTCCAGCCGGTAGCCACCGGCGTCCCGCACGAGCCAAGCGCTTCCCGGGTCGGCCTGCTCCAGCACCCGCCGGATGCGCGTGATGTGCGCCTGCAAGGACCGGCGGACCTGTTTCGGTGGCGACTCGCCCCAGACCCGGGTCACCAGTGAGTCGTGCCCGACCGTCCGCCCGGCCTCGAGCAGCAGCACCGCCAGAATGTGCTGCTGGCGCGGCTCACCGACCGCGAACGTCCGCCCGCCCGTCCGTATCGTGATCGAACCCAGAACCTGGAAATCCACTCCTGACCCCTAGCTCTCCCAAGGAATCGTAAAGCCGGGAATCGTTCCGTCACAAATACTTTCAATCAAGCGCTCAGTCGGCCGGGAATGTCCAACAGACTCCGATCGTGGTGATACTCATACGGGCGACCCCGGGCGCCGCGAATTTCGCCGCACCAAGGCATTCCCGGAACGCCGTATTGGTGACGCGAAAAAATCCGGAGTACGGTCGATCGCAGGTGCACTTCTCTTCATCGCACCGGACTCGGATTCATCGGGCCGCGTATCGCGGCCGTCGGTTTTCCGATATTCGAAGAACACTGACTGGAGGGGCGGTTTTTTCGATGACTGATTCCGACTGGAGACCAGGTTTACGAAGACGGGATTTCCTTTCCGCGGTGGGGGTCGCCGGTGGTGCGGGCACTTTGCTGGCGACCATGGGAGCTTTGGGTCTCGCACCGGCCGCGCGGGCTGATTCACCGTTCCATCCGCCCCGGCGTTCGGATTTCTCCCTTTCCGGCCGCGGTACGGCGAAAGTGGTGATCCTCGGCGCCGGAATAGCGGGTTTGGCCAGTGCTTACGAGTTGGGCAAGGCGGGTTATGACTGCACTGTTCTGGAGGCGAGGGACAGAGTCGGCGGGCGGAATTTCACCGCCCGCGGAGGCACGGTGCAGACCGATGTGCGCGGCGACCGGCAGACGGCCCGCTTCAGTGACGACGTCTACATGAACACCGGCCCCGGCCGGATCGCGCAATGGATGGTCACCCTCGACTACTGCCGCGAACTGGGCGTCCCGATCGAGGTGTTCACCAACACCAACGCCAACGCGTTCATCTACAACGAAGCGGCAGGCATGCGGGAACCGGTCCGGTACCGGACGGCCAAGGCGGATGTGTACGGCTACGTCAGCGAACTGCTCGCCAAGGCCACCGACCGGCGCGCGCTGGACGGCGAACTCACCAAGGCGGACAAGGAACGGCTGCTGGATTTCCTGCGGGACTGGGGCGCGCTCGGCGGCAAGGCTGGAAACCGTCGCTACAGCGGTACCCCGCGTCGCGGTTACGCGGTCGCCCCGGGCGCCGGCGATCAGGCGGGTGTGCCGCTCGGCCCGGTCCCCTCGCTCGCCAAGACGTTCGCCGACGGAGCCGGCCGGTACTTCTCCTTCGAATTCGACTACGACCAGGCGATGCTGATGTTCCAGCCGGTCGGCGGCATGGACCGGATCCCGCTGGCCCTGGCCCGCGCGATCGGCGGAGACCGCATCCGGCTGGGCCACGTGGTCACCCGGATCACCGACGGGCCGGACGACGTCACCGTCGTCTACCGCGACTCGCGCGGCGAGCAGCGCCGGATCACCGCCGACTTCTGCATCGCGGCGCTCCCGCCGCACGTCCTGGCCAGGATCCCGCACAATCTCGGCGCGGACGTGCAGAACGCGCTGCGCGCGTGGCAGGTCGACACGGCCGCGAAGATCGGCCTCGAATACCGAAGCCGGTGGTGGGAGACCGACCACCGGATCTATGGCGGGATCACCGAAACCGACCTGGACATCGGGCACCTCTGGTACCCGTCGTACGGTTTCCACGGCTCACGCGGACTTCTGCTGAACTACTTCTACGACGAGGACGCCAGGAAGTACGGGGATCTCACCCCGGGCGAACGGGTGCGGCGGGCGGTGGCGCAAGGCGTCAAGATCCACGGCGAGAACCACCGCACCGAACTGACGAACTCGTTCTCGGTGGCCTGGCATCTCATTCCGCACATCGAAGGCGCTTGGGCCATTCCCCCGATCGGCACCCCGGCGTACCGGCTGCTCAACAAGCCCGCCGGCCGGCTGTACTTCTCCGGTGATTGGCTCAGCCATCTGACCGGCTGGCAAGCGGGTTCGTTCGAATCCGCGCGGCTGGTGGTCAGCCACCTGCACGAGCGCGTCCTGGCCCACTGACGCCCTGATCTTGGTGCCGCGGAAACCCCAGGCGGCGATGTTCCCAATGCCGCATTCGAGACGCTCAGCGACACAAATGCGACATTGGGAACGGGGACCGGAGAAGCCGACCCGGCGGATCACGAACGGCCCCCGTGCGCCCCGGTACCGTCCGGCGCCAGTGTTGCGAAAGCCACTTTCACAACACTGAAGGTTGCGTAAG
>NZ_JBHXJK010000175.1:0-14052 GCF_042723255.1 Amycolatopsis thailandensis | reverse complement strand
GGCCCCCTTCATTGCGCCTAACGCAATGAAGGGGGCCTTCACGTACTTGGGATCAGCCGTTCGAAGTGGTGATCACCGCGAATTTGGATCCCTGACTGGCGATCCGCTCGCTGAGATCGGTGGTGATCGTCTCGATCGGCGCGTAGTTGTTCAGCTCACCGGCCTGGCAGGGGCCCGACCGGGACTGCTGGTTGCCGATCAGGATGCCCAGGGCCGCGTGATCGGCCTGGCTGAACAGCGGACCGCCGCTGTCGCCCGGGCGGGCACACAAATCGGTGTTGATGCCGACGTCCGTGGACAGGACCCGGCCGCAGCGGGTCCCGACGAGGTAGCCGGCGCCCGCACCGCTGTCGACGGAATCCGGGTAGTTCACCGCGCTCGAAGCCGTCCCGGAAGCGCAGACGACCCAGCCCGCCTTGATGTCGGCGAGCTTGTGCGCGCCGGTGATGTATTCGTCGACCGAGGTGGCCTGTTGGCCGCACGGGGTGTCGCCGTTGCTGTCCATGCCACCGTTGCGGCAGTACTTCAGCACCCGGTTGCGGCCGGTCTGGCCTTCGAGCCACTTCGTCGACGCCGCGTCGTTGACGTACGGCAGCGCCGCGTAGTCGTACGGGTAGGAACTCTTCTCGATGCCGTGCTGCTGCACCACGTCGTTGCCGTTGTGCTGGGTCGGCGTGTTGTTCGTCTTCGTCCGCATGCAGTGTCCCGCGGTCAGGACCCAGCCCTTGCCGGGGAAACCGCCGCCGGTGGACCGTAGGTTGAAGGCGCTGGTGCAGCCGCCCCAGGTGCCGTCGTCCCGTTTCATGTCCAGCCGGAGGCCGCCGCGCATCGGCCCGTGGTTCGTGCAGTAGAGCGGATGGCAGAAACCCAGGTCCACGTTCGGCGTGGACAGCGCGTTCGGGTTCTTCAGCACACGGGAAACGACCACACCGGGTTCCGCCGCCGCGGCCTCTCGGGCGGTGTTCACTTCGGCCGTCACGACATCGCCGGCGGCGCGCATGGCCGCCTTCTCCTGCGCCACCCAGGCACGTTCCCACAGCACGACGCGGTTTTCGGACTCACTCACCGCGGGCAGGTAGACCGCTTCCGGTCCCGCGCCGACCTTGGCCGCGACGCGTTCCTTCGCCGCAGTGAGCTGCCGCAACGAATGCTGGACCTGTTGCGTGCGAACATCGCCACGGTCGGGCAGCGCCTTCAGATACGGCTCGGCCGCCGCGGGCTTGGTCATGGCCAAGACCAGCTGGCCCTTGTCCTGATCGAGCCACATGCCGCCGTATTCGGCGCCGCGTTCGCGGGTCAGCAGCTCGTCGAGTTTGACGCCGTCGGTCTGCAACTCCAGACGGCGCAACGCTTCCTTCTCGTTCACCCGGTAGTTCTCGACCAGGTAGCGCACCGACTCCCGCACCGAGGCGGGGTCGAGCGAGGTGTGGAACGACTGCACGGTGTCGGCCGACGCCGAGCCGCCCAGTGCCGTGGTCGCTGCCAGCACCGAAACGGCAAGGGCCCCCAGTCTTCTAGCTCTCCGCACAAGATCTCCTCACATGTCGGGGACTTCGCGATCATTTAACCGGAGGTCGCCGAACAGGTGTGGAGAGTTTCCGGCAACGCCGGGCACCCCGTGCCGGCCAATCGGACGGCACGGGGCAAAACACGCTACAGACTCGGCTCCCGGCGCTGCTTTCCTTGGCGGGCTTTGACGATCCAAGCGCCGAAAAGGGTCAGCAGGCCGACGCAGGTCCCCGCCGACGCACCGATTTCCGGCGTGCTGATCCTGACGACGCCGACGACGATTCCGCCGCCGATCGTCAGCAGGAGACACATCCGCAGGGTCGGGGCCCAGCCGGCGAGGACCGCCATCGCGAGGCAGAGCCAGCTGTCGCGGGTCTGCACTTTGCGATGACGCCCCGAGGTCCTCAGGAGAGGCCGCGCCGCGCGGATCATCTCCGCGGACGTGGCGACTCGGCGCGGCGGCACCTCGATGGTCTCGATGACGACTTTGACCCGCCGTGGCGGGCCGCTGTCTGGTGTCTTCGCATTATCAGGCTGTAAGGTCACGGCGTCCTGTCCTTGTTCTAGCGAGCTGGGCGAATGGACATCCGCGTGGCCTCCTGTTACCGCAGGGGGCCACGCGCGCGTTACCGGTTCTTGACCCGGTGCGGCTGAGAAACATCTTGGCGAAAGCAGATTGTGACCGTTCAGTAGTACTGCGTGTGTCGCGCTGAACGGTATGCCTGCGTCGCTCAACGGTCTGGGTGACTGCGGAAATTACTAAAAGTAGTCGATGGCGCTGAACGGACGAGTGCCGTCAAGCGGGCTCGCCGGTCCGGTGGCTTGCCTTCGTGGTGTCGGGCCAGGTCACCGCGACGTGCTTCTCCGCATTGATCTGCGCAGGTGGGGAAGCACATCGTGGAAGTCGTGCGCGCTGCTTTCGCAGTATGAAAGATGCTGTTCGCAACGGTCGGCTACGGTCAACTTCGACCAGATCCGAGCAATCGTGCTCACGGTGAGTTCACCTGATCGGGCGGTCGAGCCGCCGCTGCTGCGGCACTCGGCTCACCAACAGCGAGTGACTGCTCTGTTCGGGTGGTCACAGTCCGGACATGTTCGCGTGGAACTACCGATCGTCCCGCGCGACCGGATGCTCGATCTGCTCGCGGAGGATGTCGCCGTGCCCGGCGTGCCGGGCGAAGTCCTCGATCAGGAGCAAATGGACGAACCGGAGGCTGACGTCGCCGACCCGCGGGTGGATCTTGATCTCGTCGAGGTCGAAGCCGGCGGCGATCACGCGGGAGCGCGCACTGGCGCGTTCGAATTCCGCGATCACTTCGATCACCGTCTCGTCGTCGCCGACGACGAAACTCGCGTCGCCCGGCGTCGTACCGCCGTCGCATTCGCTCTCGGGGATACCGCCGAGGACGTGGTGGAACCAGATTCGTTCGGCGACAGCGGCGTGTTTGAGCAGCCCGATCGGGGTGGTCCGCGACGCGACTAGCCGGCGGCGCGCGTCTTCGTCGGGCAGGCCTCGCACCGCGTTGACCAATTCGGCGCGGTTGCGGTCGAGCATGGCCTCCAGCAGACGGCGTTCGGAGCCGAGGGTGATGTGCGGTAGTGACCAGGTCATCGTCGACTCAACTCAGTAGGAGGAGTGCGTAGTAGGCCAGGAAATGCTCGACCATGTACGCGCCGCCGGTGGTCTGTGCGAGTGAGGCATGGGTGTGAGCGTGCGCGGTTTCGAGTATGGCGGGAATCCGGGCGTCGTCGTCGGGGAGGGTGCGCGCGAGGCGGTGCCAGCACCAGGCGCGGTGCAGGTTGAGGCCGTGCAGGTGGGCGATCTGCCCGTCGGTGGGATCGCTCACGGTCGCCGGGGTGAACAGCGTCGCGGGTTTCCGGTCGGCGATGCCGGGCAGGAACCCGTGCAGCCAGCCGGCGAACTCGCTCGCGGACAGCAGGTGGGTCATGAGTTCGGCTTCGGCGAGGGCGGGGGACAGGAAGTCGGCGCCGGAGGGTTCCCAGGAACCGGGGTAGTCGCGATCGGAACCGAACCACCGCCAGGCTGTCTCGATGACGACCTGGCGTAGCCGCGGATCGCCCTGCGCGGCGAGGTGGTCCGCGTACGGCAGGGCGCGGGACAACCCGAACGCGCCGTTTTCGTGTATGCCGTACCGGATCGGATAGGTGGCTCGCGGCAGCCAGTCGAGATAGCGGGACACGAAGACAGCGCTCAACTCTCGCAGTCCTGCCGACCAGCGTGCGGCGTCAGGGTCGTCCCAGGTGGCGGTTTCGTGGGTGAGGTCCAGCAGCGCGGACCAACCGTAAGGGCGTTGAGTGTTGCGGTGCTCGTCGGGAGTGAAGAAAGCGACCTCCCCCGCGAGCGCCTCGACGGTCAGGTGGTCGTCCAGGACGCCGCGGATCTCCTCGGCGGGCACGAGTTCGGGATGATGTCGCAGCAAGCGCACGAGCACCCAGAACATCTCCACGGAGGAATGCCAGTCGAAACTGCCGTAAAAGCACGGATGCGACAGTTTCGGGGTGGGGATGGGTACGCCTTCGTGATGCCAATGGCTTTCGTGGTGCGGATACTCGCGTACGACGTTGGTCAGCGCCGTCCTGGCCAGTGCTTCCGCGTTCGCCTTCAAGAGGCGGGTGCGCTCGGCTTCCCATTCGGTCATGGACTCGAGGATGCCCGAATCGATCTACGATGAAAGCGTGGACGAACGACCGATCACCACCGCGCAGGTCAACTTCCGTCGGGTCGCCGAAGAGCTCGAAAGCATGGGGACCCAAGATCGTTTCACCTACATCTTCCGATCCCGATTGTGGACTTCCTCCTCGGTGTCCGGGCCTGGTTCCGAGTCCGTCCAGACCCAGGGGCTCCGCGAGCAGTTGCCGGCCCTCCTGGAACGTTTCGGCGTGCGCACCCTGCTCGATCTGCCGTGCGGGGACTTCGGCTGGCTCAGCGAGGTGGACCTCGACCTGGACCGGTACATCGGCGCCGACATCGTCACCGATCTGGTCGACGCGAACGCCGCCCGGTTCCGGGACGATCCGGTGCGGGAGTTCCGGACCCTCGACCTGACCGGCGATCAGCTCCCGGCCGCCGATCTCGTGCTGTGCCGGGATTGCCTGGTGCACTTGAGTTTCGCCGACATCGAACGGGCGTTGAGCAACCTCCGGCGCAGTGGCTCCCGGTACCTGCTGACCACGACTTTCACCGAGCTGGGCACCAACAACGACATCGTGACGGGGGACTGGAGGCCGTTGAACCTGTGCCGTGAACCGTTCAGGTTCCCGGAGCCACTGGCCGTGCTGGTCGAGGGCTGCACCGAAGAGGGCGGCGCCTACGCGGACAAGTCCCTGGGGCTGTGGGAGATCGCCTCGATCGTCGATTGAGCTACTGGAGCGGGAAATCGACTCCGTGTTCCTCCGCCGGACGCGGGCCGCGGATCCGCCGCTCGCTTTCGGGGATGGCCACATCGTTGATGCTCGCCTCGCGACGGCTCATGAGACCGTGCTCGTCGAACTCCCACAGCTCGTTGCCGTAGCTGCGCCACCACTGTCCGGCCTGGTCGTGCCACTCGTACTGGAAACGGACGGCGATCCGGTTCCCCTCGAACGCCCAGAGGTTCTTGCGCAGCGCGTAGTCCTGTTCCCGCTCCCACTTCCCGGTCAGGAAGGCGACGATCTCCTCGCGCCCCTGGACGAACGTGTCCCGGTTCCGCCACACCGAATCCGGCGTGTACGCCGAGGCCACCCGGTGGGGATCGCGTGTGTTCCAGCCGTCCTCGGCCGCTTGGACTTTCCGCAGTGCTGTCTCCCGGGTGAACGGCGGGTAGGGCGGGCGATCTTCCGTCATCGTGACCTCCTCAGGTGGAGAACGTGCGTTCTCTACGTCTGACGACTAGGATAGGGAACGACCGTTCTCGACGTCAAGGAGTCCCGATGCCTGCCGCTGTCACCGAGGAGCAGAACCGGGTGGACCGCGAGCTGCTGCTCGATGCCGCCGAGAAGCTCTTCTACGAGAACGGGATCCAAGCGGTCGGTATGGATCAGGTCCGCGCGGCGTCCGGCCTCTCGCTGAAACGGATCTACCGCTTCTTCGAGGCCAAGGAAGACCTCGTTGTGGCGATGCTCCGACGTCGCGACGGGCGATGGAGGGGCAACTTGGCAGACCGCGTGGAGCGGGTGACGGATCCCCGTGAGCGGGTGCTCGCGATCTTCGACTGGCTCGCCGACTGGTTCGCCGAACCCGGTTTCCGTGGCTGTGCCTGGATCAACGCCCACGGCGAGTTCGGGCCTTCGTCCGAGGCGGTCCTGGCCGAGGTGCGGGCACACAAGCGGGCGTTCCACGAGCAGGTGGACGCCTGGGTGCGGGCCACCGGCCTCAGGGTGACCGAACCGGTCTATCTGCTCGCCGAAGGAGCGATCGTGACGGCGGGCATCAGCGGCGACCCCGCTCCGGCCCACCAGGCGCGCGACGCCGTCGCGGCACTGCTCGGGATCACCAGCCGAGGGCGCTGATCATCCCCCGTTCCAGCACCGGGGAGAGCGTGGTCATGAAGCTGGCGGTGACGTGGTTGTCGTCCATGTACACCAGCACGTTCCCCACCACCGGACGGCAGAGGCCCCGCCCGCAGAAGTAGTCGCTGAAGTCGAGCAGCGAGACGTTCGCGGGGATGTCGGTGAGTTTCTCGTACGGCGGGTCGGCGAGCAGCTTGTTCCGCGGCACACTGCATTCGGGCGCTTTGACCCCGTTGGCCTCGATGCAGGCAGGGGGAGAGAACCCGGGGCGCGGGCTGTCGCGGAGCGCCACGACCGGGATCCCGGCACGATCGAGGACCTTCCATTGGTCGACGAAACCCTGTGGCGTCTTCTCGGTGGGGCCCACCCGGACGTCGCGAGTGGACAAGGTCAGGACGGCGTCGGGGCGCATCGCCAGGATTTCTTTCTGCGCCGCGGAGTTCCACGCGAGACAGCCCGCGTCGCCCGGCATCGCGTCCGACGTCGTGGAGAACGGGCAAGCTCCCTTGAGCATGAAGGTGACCTGGTAGCCGTTCTTCTCCGCCATCGGTTTGATCGCGGCGAGATACTGCTGCATATGCGAGTCGCCGACGGCGACGATCGTCTTCACCGGCGTTCCCTCCGGGCGCGAAGTGCAGACGTCGAGGATCTTGTCGAACCGGGAAGGTGTGCACCGCGCGTCGGGAAAGCCGCCCCAGTCGTTCGGCACGGCGATCAACGGCGGCACGGCTTCCTTGCCGGGCACGGGTTTCTTCGGTGTCTCCGGGTCGCGGGCCATCGCGCCGGGGTGGTGGTCGTCGTCGAGCGCGATCGAGAAGTCGGCCTTCTTGGCGCTCACCACCTGCCAGGTGCTCGCGACCAGCAGCACCGGGAGCAGCGCGAGCACGGCGAACCGATAGGAACCCCAGCGCGTCCGCTCGCCGACCGCGGACTTCCGCACCGGCTCTTCGACGAACCGATACGTGGCGGCCGCCAGGAACAGGGACACCCCGATCACCACCGCCCCGCCGAGCAACCCGACGGCCTCGCGTTTGCGGGCGATCAAGTAGAACAGCAGCACCGGCCAGTGCCACAGGTACAGCGAGTAGCTGAGGTTGCCGAGGTACACCAGCGGCCGGGACGACAGGATCCGGTCCGCGCCCGCCCGGCTGGCGGTCGCGCCGGCGATGATCACCAGCGCGGCGGAGACGGTGGGCCACAGCGCCGCCCAGCCGGGGAACACCTGGCCGACGTCGAGGATCATTCCGCAGGTCACGAGCCCGGCCACGCCGATCCAGCCCAGCAGGATCCGGACCAGGCGGGGAAGCAGGAACCGGTCGATGGCCAGCGCCAGCAGCCCGCCGAGGGCGAACTCCCAGACCCGGGTGAGGGAGTGGAAGTAGGCCAGCGGCTGGTTGGTCGCGGTCAGCCGCACCGAATAGGCGAGGGAGACGGCGAACAGGACGCCGAGCGTGATCGCGACCGTGCCGTTCAGGGAGCGGCGCAGCCGGGTGGCGGCGAAGGCCACCAGCCCGATCAACAGCGGCCATACGATGTAGAACTGCCCTTGGATGGACAGCGACCAGTAGTGCTGGACGACGCTGGCCGTGTTGTGCTGCGCGAAGTAGTCGACCGAATCGGCCGCCAGCCGCCAGTTCTCGACGTAGAGGGCGGAGGCGAAGACCTCCTTGATCGTCTGGAACCACCGGTCCTGCGGGAGCAGCCAGATCGCCAGTGCGAGCACCGCGAGCAGGACGGTCAGCGCGGCGGGGAACAGCCGTTTGATCATCCGGCCCCACAGCGGGCGGAACTCGATCCTTCCGCGGCCGGCGGCCCGGACCAGCTGGCCCGTGATCAGGAACCCGGAGATCAGGAAGAAGACGTCGACGCCGCCGGAGATCCGGCCCAGCCAGACGTGGTAGACGACGACCAGCAGTGCCGCGACCGCGCGCAGTCCCTGTAACTCGGGCCGATAGCGGCGGCGCGTTTCCGCTGCTTCGGCGGTTGTCATACGCGATTTCCTCACTGACGGTCGGATGTCCTGGCAGCCTAGGTGGTCACTCTGGGTGATTCGGTTCCCGCCATCAGGTGAAGTAGCGCAACCAGACGTAGCCCCATGCCATCACCGTGCTCAGCACCGTCACGACGATGCCGTACTTGGTGAACTGCCAGAACGTGATCCGATGCCCGGAGCGGGCGGCGATCCCGAGCGCGACGACGTTGGCGCTGGCGGCGACCGCGGTGCCGTTGCCGCCGAAGTCGGCCCCGAGCGCGAAGGACCACCAGAGCGCCTGCCCGGTCTGCGGGTCGGGGACGTCGGCGACCATGCCCTCCACGATCGGGCTCATCGTCGCGACGTAGGGGATGTTGTCGAAGAAGGCGCCGAGCACACCGGAGCCGAACAACAGCGCGGTGGCCGCGACGAAGTGGTTGTCCCCGAAACCTTGGATCACCCAGCTGCCGATGGTCTCGATGACCCCGGTGTGGACCAGCCCGGCGACCATCACGAACAACCCCATGAAGAACACGAGGGTGCGCCATTCGACCTCGCGCAGGACGTCGCCGACGTCGGCCTTGGTGACCAGGAGCATCAACCCGGCGCCGACCATGGCGATGACGGCCGGATCGAGGTGCGCCACGGCGTGCAGGCTGAATCCGGCGACCACGATCGCGAACACGATCAGGCAGCGGCGGAGCATGGCGGGATCGGTGATCGCGCGCCGTTCCTGCAACGCCATCACGGCGGCGACGTGCTCGGGGTTGTACTGGAACGACGAGCGGAAGAGCACCCTGGTCAGCAGCACGAAGACAGCGAAGATGATGACGACGACGGGCGTCATGTGCACGAGGAAGTCGGTGAAGGTCAGCCCCGCCCGGCTGCCGATGATGATGTTGGGCGGGTCGCCGATCAGCGTCGCGGCGCCGCCGATGTTGGACGCCAGCACCTCGGCGATGAGGTACGGCTGCGCGGGGATGCGCAGGCGGTTGCAGAGCACGATGGTCACCGGCGCGACCAGCATGATCGTGGTGACGTTGTCCAGGAACGGCGACGCGACCGCGGTGATGCCCATCAGCATCACCATCAGCCGGTACGGCTTTCCCTTCGCCTTCTTGGCCGACCAGATGGCGAGGTAGTCGAAGATCCCGGTCTGCTTGACGATGCCGACGATGATCATCATGCCGAACAGCAGGAAGATGACGTTCCAGTCGATCCCGGCGTGCTCGGAGAAGAACACCTCGGCGCCGGGGATCAGCTGAAGGATCGCCATGAGCGCCGAGGCGATGAGCACGACCTTGACCTTGTCGGCCTTCTCGGTGGCGATGAAGTAGAAGGCGACCAGGAAGATCGCGAGAGCGAGGACGGCGCTCACCGGCCGCACCCCGGCGGCCCGGCCTGGCCGGTCGTGAGGTGACAGGCGCCGCGATGGCGGGCAGGTGAGGACGAGCGCACGGAACCGACCTTTCGAACGTGGAGGTGTCCGGGCCGGGGCCCGCGGAAGAAGGCGGTCAGTCGCCGACGCCGAACACGGCGAGGCCGGTGATCAGCCGTTCAAGGGTGACGGCGCCGATCAGGACGCCGTGGTCGTCGACGACCGCGACGAGCGGGCTGTGCTGGCGGGCCATGAGTGCCGCGATCTCCAGCAGGGTGGCGTCGGCGCGCACGATCACCGGTTTCACGGCGCGCTGCTGGGCGCAGTCGCGCACGGTCAGGTTGCCGAGCTCGCGCCAGAACCGGTCGGCGTGTTCCTCGTCGACGGCCCGGACGAGCGCCGGATCGTCCTGGTAGGACCCGGGGACGGCGAGTCGCAGCACCTGCGTCCCCGGGAGCACCATGCGCGGCCGTGACACGTTGTCGACCACGATCAGCCCCGGCAGCCTGCTGACCGCCATCACCCGGATCGCCTGCGTCACCGGGTCGTCCGCGGTGACGGTCGGCACGGTGACCGCGATATCGCTGGCGCGCATGGCATCAACCCATTCGGCGTGGCTAGTCAGGGGTTCGCCTTCCCCGGTCTTCGAGCCGGTGACCACGGGATTCACCTCGGTTCCCTGATCTCGGTGCTGGGACGGGAAACAGTCTTTCGGCGCCTCCCACCGGGAACCATCGGTGCCGACACCCATTTACGGCGGGGGGCACCATGTACGCGGATGGGTGTCAGCCCGGATGGACACGGCCACGGCACGCCCGGCAACCTGGCGGTAGGCGATCACCGCGAGTGAGAAGGGAGGGTGTCGTGTCCCTGTTCTGGCGGATCTTCCTGCTCAACGCGGCCGTGCTGCTCGTGGCGATGCTGCTGCTCCTGCTCGGCCCGGTGACCGTCTCCACACCGGTGCTGTTCACCGAAGCGATGATCATGATCGGCGGGCTCGCCGCGATGCTCGTCGCCAACGCGGTGCTGCTCAGGGTCGGGCTCGCCCCGCTGAAGCGGCTCACCCGGGCCATGACCACCACGGATCTGCTGCGACCGGGACCGCGTCCGGCGGTCACCGGGCACGGCGGGATCGCCGACCTGATCGAGACGTTCAACAGCATGCTCGACAGGCTGGAAGCCGAACGGGGTGACAGCGCGGCGCGTGCCCTGACCGCGCAGGAGGACGAACGCCGCCGGGTCGCGCAGGAACTGCACGACGAGGTCGGCCAGACCCTGACCGCCGTCTTGCTGGAGCTGAAGCGGGTGGCCGACCACGCGCCCGCCCCGGTTCGCGACGAGCTCCGGCAGGTGCAGGAGACCACCCGCGGCAGCCTCGACGAGATCCGCCGGATCGCACGGCGATTGCGGCCCGGCGACCTCGAACAGTTGGGGCTGATCAGCGCGTTGAAGGCGCTGACCACCGAGATCTCCGGGCACAGCGACCTGACGGTGCGCCGCCGGTTCGACCCGGATCTGCCGAACCTGGGGGAGGACGCCGAACTGGTCGTCTACCGGGTCGCGCAGGAGGCCATCACCAACACCGCCCGCCACGCCGGCGCCCGCAACCTCGAACTCGCCCTCACCCGGACCGACGACGGGGTCCGGCTGCGGATCCGCGACGACGGCCGGGGGCTCGGAGCCGCCACCGAGGGCGCCGGCATCCGCGGGATGCGAGAACGAGCCCTGCTCGTCGGCGCCGAACTCGTCGTCGGTCCCGGCCCGGAAGGCGGCACCGAGGTCCGCCTGCACGTTCCGACCGGGAGCCGATGACCATGCCACCGACCACCCGAGTGCTGCTGGCCGACGACCACTCCCTGGTCCGGCGGGGAGTCCGCCTGATCCTGGACAACGAGCCGGATCTGACCGTGGTCGCCGAGGCGGGCGACGGCGCCGAAGCGATCGAGCGTGCCCGTGCGGAACGGCCCGACCTGGCCATTCTCGACATCGCGATGCCACGGCTGACCGGCCTGCAGGCCGCGCGGGAGCTTTCCCGGCTCCAGCCCGACCTGCGGATCCTCATCCTGACCATGTACGACAACGAGCAGTACTTCTTCGAGGCGCTCAAAGCCGGCGCTTCGGGTTACGTGCTCAAGTCCGTCGCCGACCGGGACCTGGTGGAGGCCTGTCGTGCCGCCATGCGCGGCGAGCCCTTCCTCTATCCCGGAGCCGTCAACGCCCTGATCCGCAACTACCTCGACCGGGCCCGCGACGGCGCCGAACTGCCGGCCAAGGCCATCACCGACCGGGAGGAGGAGATCCTCAAACTCGTCGCGGAAGGCCATTCCTCCAAGGAGATCGCCGACCTGCTCGTCATCAGCGTCAAGACCGTCGAGCGACACCGCGCCAACCTGCTGC
Organism: Amycolatopsis thailandensis; assembly: GCF_042723255.1. Classification (NCBI taxonomy): domain Bacteria; kingdom Bacillati; phylum Actinomycetota; class Actinomycetes; order Pseudonocardiales; family Pseudonocardiaceae; genus Amycolatopsis; species Amycolatopsis thailandensis. Next base: position 2,287 of record NZ_JBHXJK010000175.1, on the reverse strand, counting down.
ACAAACTCGGGCTGAAAGACCGGCTCGAACTCACCCGCTACGCCATCCGCGCCGGGCTCATCGAGCCGTGAACGGAGGTCGCTCATGGATGACTGGGTCGTCTGGCTGATCTTCGCCGTGATCCTCGGGGTCGCGGAGATCTTCAGCGTGACCGCCGCGCTCGGCGTGCTCGGCGGAGCGGCGCTCGTCACCGCGGGCGCGGCGGCCGTCGGCTTGCCGCTCACCGGACAGCTCTTGGTGTTCACCGTCGTCTCGACGGTCGGCGTGGTGCTCGTCCGGCCGATCGCGCTGCGGCAGCTCCAGCGTCCGCAGCGCGAAAGGTTCGGATTCGACGCCCTGATCGGGAAACCGGCCACCGTCCTGACGGAAGTGTCCGAAATGGACGGCCGGGTCCGCCTGGCCGGGGAGGAATGGACCGCCCGCGCCTTCGACGGAACGCTGGTGATCCCGGCCGGAGAGGTCGTGGACGTCATGGCGGTCCAAGGAAGCACCGTCCTCGTCTACCCACGGGAGGGACCATGGAAATCTCCGCCGCCCTGATCGCGACCATGGTGGTCGCCCTGCTCGCCGCCGTCACCGTGTTGCGGACCGTGCGGATCGTGCCGCAAGCCCGCGCCCGCAACGTGGAACGGCTCGGCCGCTACCACCGGACGCTGTCGCCGGGACTCAACTTCGTCATCCCCTACATCGACCGGGTCTATCCGAAGATCGACCTCCGCGAGCAGGTCGTCTCGTTCGAGCCACGGTCGGTGATCACCGAGGACAACCTGGTCGTCGAGATCGACACCGTGCTGTATTTCCAGGTCACCGACCCCCGCGCGGCCGCCTACGAGATCGCCGGCTTCCTGCAGGCCGTGGAACAGCTCACCGTCACGACCTTGCGCAACGTGGTCGGCTCGATGGATCTCGAACGTACCCTGACCTCTCGCGACACCATCAACAGCCAGCTGCGGGGCGTCCTCGACGACGCGACCGGCAAATGGGGGCTGCGGGTGAACCGCGTCGAGATCAAGGCGATCGATCCGCCGGCGACCATCAAGGACGCCATGGAGAAGCAGATGCGCGCGGAACGGGCGAAACGCGCCGCGATCCTGGCGGCCGAAGGGCAGCGGCAGTCCCAGATCCTCACCGCCGAGGGTGACAAGCAGGCCGCCGTCCTGCGCGCCGAAGGCAACCGGACGGCGGAGATCCTGAAGGCGGAGGGCGAGGCCCGCGCCATCGATCAGGTCTTCCAGGCCGTGCACCGCAACGACGCCGACCCGAAACTGCTGGCGTACCAGTACTTGCAGACGTTGCCGCAGCTGGCTCAGGGCGAGGGCAACACCTTCTTCGTCATCCCGAGCGAGGTCACGTCCGCGCTGCACAACGTTTCTCGTGCCTTCGCGGAGAACCTGCCGCGGTCCGCGGCCGTCCGGGACGCCGACGTCGGCGATGCCCCGGTCGCCGCGGCACAGGAAGACGCCACGAAGGCCGCGGAAGCCGTCGCGGACGCGGTGGCTTCCGCCGTGGCGACCGAGAAGACCAGGTAGGGCAGGGGCGTGGGTCAGGGCCAACCGAGCTCGCCGTCGTCGATGACGGGGTGCCTTTCGCGATAAGGCAGTTCGCGGTCATGGACGTAGTCTTCGAGGCGCTCGGCGATCTCGTCGAGGATCTCGGTGACGCTCGTCCAGTTCGAGTCGTAGATCCCTTCGCTGGCATACCACCGCATGACGCTGCCGTGGCTTTCACCGTGCCTGAGATCGACGCAGAGCAGGCCTCCGCCGATGTCCCGGCCGATGGGGAGAACCGCGGTGCAGTAGGGAAAACTGTTCTCGCCGGCCTGCTTGTGGTGCGTTCCGTCAGGAGTGCAGCAGTCCTGGTCGGGATACTGCGACTGCCTGGCGTACTCGTCCTCGGCCCGCTTCACCGCGAGCGGCACGTAGTTGTTCGGGATCAGGTAGCCGGATCTGTTCCCGGACCCGTGGTCGCGCTGGTCGTCGACGCCGTCCATGAGGGCCCACCAGGTGCGCAGTTCCGGTGGGAACTCGATGCCGACACGGTCTTGCAGGCGCTCGACCTGGGCGGCCGGGGCAGGTGGCCGGATCTCGCGGGCGGTGGCGGGTGCGTGCTCGGACAGCAAAGCCATGATCCGTTGCCATGCCTGTTCCATCGGTCCCCCTTCGCTCGGCGACCACCGTAGCGAAGATCGGCTGCCTGCGAACCCGCGTTCAGAGGACTTGTTGAGGGGTAAGGCAAAGTTGTCTTGCTGGAGGTGATGTCCGTGAAGGCCTCCATGAGGGACTCTGGA
>NZ_JBHXJK010000174.1:0-14254 GCF_042723255.1 Amycolatopsis thailandensis | reverse complement strand
AGGAAGGGGGCCTTCATGTACTGCAAGCAATAGGCCGTCAGGCCCGTTCGGGTTCGCCCGCGACGCGCTCGATCCGGGCGCCGAGCCGGTTCAGGTTCTCCACGAAATGCGGGTAGCCGCGGTCGATGTGGAAGACGTCCCAGACCTCGGTGACGCCGTCCGCGCACAGCCCGGCCAGCACCAGCCCCGCGCCGGCGCGGATGTCCGCGGCCCACACCGGAGCGCTCGACAGCTTCTCGACACCGCGGACGACGGCGTGGTGCCCGTCGGTCCGCGCGTCGCCGGAAAGCCGCATCATCTCCTCGATGAACCGGAACCGGGCCTCGTAGATGTTCTCCGTGATCATCGAGGTGCCTTCGGACACCGCCGACAGCGCCACCGCGAACGGCTGCAAGTCGGTCGCGAAGCCCGGGTACGGCAGCGTCACCCAGTCGACCGCCTTGGGGCGCTCGTTCTGGACGATGCGGAAGCCCTTGTCGTCGAACGTCTCGACCTCGGCGCCAGCCAGGCGGAGCTTGTCGAGGACGAGGTCGAGGTAATGCGGGTTGACGCCGCGGACGGTCAGGTCGCCCCGGGTCATCGCGGCGGCGAACGCCCAGGTCGCGCCGACGATCCGGTCGCCGATCACGCGGTGCTCGGTGGGGTTCAGCTTCTCGACGCCCTCGACGGTGAGGGTCGAGGTGCCCGCGCCCTCCACCTTCGCGCCCATCTCGGTCAGCATCGTGCAGATGTCGACGATCTCGGGCTCGCGCGCGGCGTTGTCGATGACCGTGGTGCCCTCGGCGAGCACGGCGGCCATCAGGATGTTCTCGGTGGCGCCGACGCTCGGGAAGTCCAGCCAGATCTGCGCGCCGCGCAGGCCGTCGGCCTTCGCCACGACGCAGCCGTGCTCGATGGTGCTGGTCGCGCCCAGCTTGCGCAGGCCGTTCTGGTGCATGTCCAGCGGCCGGGAGCCGATGGCGTCGCCGCCCGGCAGCGCCACGACGGCCTGCTTGAGCCGTCCGACCAGGGGACCCAGCACGCACACCGACGCGCGCAGCTTGCCCATCGCGGCCGAATCGGCCCGGTGCGAAAGCTCGGCCGGAGTGGTGATCTTGGCGGTGTCGCCGTCGATGACGACGTCGCAGCCGACGCTGCGCAGGACGTCGCCCATCAGCGGGACGTCCAGGATCTGGGGGCAGTTCGTGATCGTCGTCGTGCCCTCGGCCAGCAGTGCCGCGGCCATCAGTTTCAGGACGCTGTTCTTCGCCCCGACCACGTCGACCTCGCCGACCAGCCGTGCTCCGCCGTGCACGTCGAAGTGCTCGCTCATGGGCGCCAATCATGCCCTCTCGCCCGGATTTGCCTTACGCCGGGCCGGTAGAGTCGGCTTCATGGTCGTTCGCATCAACCGCGTGTACACGAAGGTCGGCGACAACGGCACCACGGCGCTCGGCGACGGGTCCCGCGTGCCGAAGACGTCGCCGCGGCTGTCCGCGTACGCCGACGTCGACGAAGCCAACTCCGTCATCGGGCTCGCGCTCGCGATGGGCGGTCTGTCCGAGGAAATCGCGCAGGTGCTGCGTGGCGTGCAGAACGATCTTTTCGACGTCGGCGCGGATCTGTGCGCGCCGATCGTGGAAAACCCGCCGTACGAGCCGCTGCGGATCACCGAGCGGTACATCGAGCGGCTGGAAGGCTGGTGCGACGAGTTCAACGAGCGCGTGCCGAAGCTGACGTCGTTCATCCTGCCGGGAGGCACCCCCGGGGCGGCGTTCCTGCACCAGGCCCGCACGGTCGCGCGGCGGGCGGAGCGTTCCGGCTGGGCACTGTTCGAGGCCGAGCAGGCCGCGACCAACCAGCTGGCGATCAAGTACCTGAACCGGCTTTCGGACCTGCTGTTCATCCTGTCGCGTCTGGCGAACCCGGACGGCGACATCCTGTGGCAGCCCGGCGGCGCGAGCTGACCGACGCGACTCGGCACCGGGTCGCGAGATCGCATCCCGGTGCCGGATCGTGTGAGGGGGCCGGGTTCAGCCCTGTTCCTGTGCCGCCCAATAACGCTCGAGGTCGACGTCGGGCGTGCCGTCCTTGCCCGGGTCGATCGCCTTCATCGTGATCGTGTCCTCCAGGGACACGGACTCGGGAAGGTGGCTCCAGCGGTTCGTGTCCTCGCTCTGAGTCATGGAGCGAGAATAGACGCGGATCACGTCCGAAGCCGGGTAGAAATGCCGTTCGGTGAAGATCTCATGTTCGCTTCCGGTCCCCAGTCGAAGTTCGGATCGACTCCCGGACCGGCCGGTGCGCTCGCCCTCGGCGCGACAACGCTTTCCGTGAAGGCCCCCTTCACTACCTTCAAGGTAGGAAAGGAGGCCTTCACGACCTCCCGGCCACGCCGCCGCCGCTCAACCGCGGCCGCAACCAGAGGACGAAACGCGTCAGAGGCCCCAGGAGCTCCGCAGGGATGCCAGGGCGTCGTGGAAACCGGGGAAGGTCTTCTTCACGCAACCCGGGTCGTCCAGCGTGATCCCCGGCGTACGCAACCCGGCGACGCTGAACGCCATCGCGATCCGGTGATCGCGCCGGCACTTCACCAGGGCCCCCGTGGGCACCCCTGGCCGGATCTCGATCCAATCCCGCCCCGTCTCGACCTGGACGCCCATCGCGCGCAGGTTCTCCTCGCACGCGGCGAGCCGGTCGCATTCCTTGATCCGGGTGTTGTACACGTCTTCGATCCGCACCGGCCCGTCCGCGAACGGCGCGATGGCCGCGAGCGTCGGCACGGTGTCGGAGATGTCGCGCATGTTCACGGTGACGCCGCGCAGCCCGCCCGTACCGGTCACGGTGACGGCGTCCGAGCCCACCTCGACGTCCGCGCCCATCTGCCGCAGGACCTCGACGAAGGCCAAGTCCCCTTGCAGGGCGCCTTCACCCAGGCCCGGCACGGTCACCGAGCGCCCGGTCAGGGCCGCCGCCGCGAAGAAGTAGCTCGACGTCGACGCGTCGGGCTCGATCTCGTAGCGGCACGCCCGGTACGGCGTGGGCGGCACGACGAACGTGTCGCCGTCCCGGACGACCTCGACGCCGAAGCGCCGCATCATCGCGATGGTGATCTCGACGTAGGGCACCGAAACGAGGTCGGTGACGGTGATCCGCAATCCCTCGGCGGTCAGCGGCCCGACCAGCAGCAACGCGGTCAGGAACTGCGAGGAGAGCCCCGCGTCGAGCGTCAGCTCGCCACCCTTGATGCCGGCGGCCCGCACCACCAGCGGATGGTGCCCCGGCGAGCCTTCGAAAGTGAGGTCGACGCCCAGTTCGAGCAGCGCGTCGGTGAGCGGCCCCAGCGGCCGGGCGCGCATCTGCTCGGACGCGTCGAAGCGGAAGGTCCCGTGCCCGGCGGCGGCCAGGGCGGGCAGGAAGCGCGCGGTGGTGGCACCGTCGCGGCAGAAGACGTCGGCGCTGTCGGCGGCGGGGCCTTCGGGCCTGCCGGAGATGGTCCACTCCGCATCGGAACGGGACACCTGATAGCCGAGCTTGAGGAGGCCTTCGGCGAAGCCCTCGGAGTCGTCCGAACGCAGCGGCCTGCTCAACACGGTCGTGCCGTGGGCGGCGGCCGCGAGGAACAGGCCTCGGGCGGTGATCGACTTCGAACCGGGGATGTCGACGGTGGTCACGGCGTGAGCATACGACGTGCCCGCGGAACCGATTAAGAAAGCCGGTGAGGGCGTCGGGCCCATCGCGATCTCGATCGCCTGGTGTGTGCTCGAACGGCGAACACGCGTGTTTGAAGACGGAACTCGTGTGTTTGAAGACGGGACACGCGTGCTTGAAGACGGGACTCAGGAAGCGCGCGGGAGGCGACGCCCCGGAGGAGCGGATTCGAGCCAGGAAAGAAAGCCGGTGAGGGCACCGGGGCCCATCGCGATCTCGATCGCCTCCTGCGTGGCGGACTCACACCGCAGGACGATCGAACCTTCGGGGACGGCGTACGCCTCCGTGCCGGAGGGGTCGCGCCGGTCCGCGATCTCCATGCTCTCCCGCTGGAAGACCCGGTCCGGGCCGGTCCGCAGGCTCCACACCCGGAACCAGACGAACTCGTCGCCCTCGTAGCGGCCCAGCCCCAGATGCCAGCTGGACCGCGCCTCGTCCGGACGCCACCGCAGCGCGACGCTCACGCCACCACCGCGGCGCATCCGGACCCATCGCAGCGAATACCAGGCCACGACGACGGCCAGGACGGTCAGGGCCCCGAGAACTCCCACTGCGATTTCCACGGCCCGGCCCCTGCCCGTCGCCCGGTCAGACCGACTGACCGGCCGCGCGAAGCTGGGCGGTCGCCCTAGCCCGCTCTTGCTCGTCTTCGCCGCCGAGCGCCTTCTTGGCCGCCTCGACGTCGATCTCGTCCGAGAGCTCGGCGCTCTCGGCGAGGATGCTCACGCCGGTCGCGGTGACCGACAGGAACCCGCCGTGCACCGCGGCACACACGGTCTCGCCGTCCGTGGTCGTCACCTTCACGACGCCACCCTCGACGAGCTGGCCGAGAACCGGCTCGTGACCGGCCATGATGCCGATCTCGCCCTCGGTGGTCTGAGCCACCACGAACGTGGCGGTACCGGACCAGAGACGGCGCTCGACGGCTACCAGCTCGACAGAAATCTCAGCCACGTAGCTTCCCTTCACCTCAGGTGCTGGCACCGAGTGTAATAGTCAAGGTTCCCTGTATGCGAACGACGGGACCAGCGTCCACAGTAGACACTGATCCCGCCGCTCATCGGAACATCACTTCTTGGTGATTTCCTTGTACTTCTTCTCGAGGTCTTCGAGGCCACCGATACCCAGGAACGCCTGCTCCGGGTAGTGGTCGAAGTCGCCCTTGGTGATGCGGTCGAAGGACTCGATGGTCTCCGACAGCGGCACGGTCGAGCCCGGGATCTGCGTGAACGCCTCGGCGACCAGCATGTTCTGCGACAGGAACCGCTCGATGCGGCGCGCGCGCTGAACGGTCAGCTTGTCCTCTTCCGACAGCTCGTCCATACCGAGGATCGCGATGATGTCCTGCAGTTCCTTGTACTTCTGCAGGATCCGGATGACCTCGGAGGCCACGCGGTAGTGGTCCTCACCGACGATGGCCGGGTCGAGAATGGTCGACGTCGACGCCAGCGGGTCCACCGCCGGGAAGATGCCCTTCTGGAACACGCCACGCGAAAGCTCCGTGGTGGCGTCCAGGTGGGCGAACGTCGTCGCCGGGGCCGGGTCGGTGTAGTCGTCCGCGGGGACGTAGATCGCCTGCATCGAGGTGATCGAACGACCACGGGTCGAGGTGATCCGCTCCTGGAGCTGACCCATCTCGTCGGCCAGCGTCGGCTGGTAACCCACGGCCGAAGGCATGCGGCCCAGCAGGGTCGACACCTCGGAACCGGCCTGGGTGAACCGGAAGATGTTGTCGATGAAGAGCAGCACGTCCTGGTTCTGCACATCGCGGAAGTACTCCGCCATGGTCAGCGCGGACAGCGCGACCCGCATACGGGTGCCCGGCGGCTCGTCCATCTGGCCGAAGACGAGGGCGGTGTCGTTGATGACGCCGTCCTCGGACATCTCCAGGAAGAGGTCGTTGCCCTCACGGGTGCGCTCGCCGACACCGGCGAACACCGAGGTACCACCGAAGTTCCGGGCGACACGGGTGATCATCTCCTTGATGAGCACCGTCTTGCCGACGCCGGCACCGCCGAACAGGCCGATCTTGCCACCCTCGACGTACGGGGTCAGCAGGTCGACGACCTTGAGGCCGGTCTCCAGCATCTTCGTCTTGCCTTCGAGCTGGTCGAAGGAAGGCGGGTTGCGGTGGATGCCCCAGCGCTCGAGGTCCTCGCCGTAGCCGGGCTCGTCGAGGCACTCGCCGAGCGCGTTGTAGACGTGGCCCTTGACCTTGTCGCCGACCGGCACCGTGATGGGGCCGCCGGTGTCGGTCACCTCGGCACCACGCACCAGGCCGTCCTGCGGCTGGAGCGAAATGGTGCGGACGAGGTTGTCACCGAGGTGGCTGGCGACCTCGAGGGTCACCGTCTTGCGCAGCTGCTCGAACTCGATTTCGACCTTGAGCGCGTTGAACTGGTCGGGAACGGCACCGCGCGGGAATTCGACGTCGACGACCGGGCCGGTCACCGAGACGATGCGCCCCTTGGCACGCGGGGTTTCAGTACTGGTCATCAGTCATCACTTCCTGCTGCGGTCAGCGCGTTCGCGCCACCGACGATTTCGGAGATCTCCTGGGTGATCTGCGCCTGGCGGGCCTGGTTCGCCTCCCGCGTCAGCGTGTTCACCAGCTCGTTCGCGTTGTCCGACGCCGCCTTCATCGCGGTACGGCGGGCAGCGAGTTCGGACGCGGCCGACTCGAGCATCGCCGCGAAGATCCGCGTGTTGATGTACTTCGGCAGCAGCGCGGAGAGCAGCTTTTCGGCACTGGGCTCGAACTCGTAGCTCGGGAGCAGGCTTTCGGGCTTCTCCTCGCCGTCCTCGGTGTACTCGACCTCGAGCGGCGCGACACGCTTGGCTGTCGGACGCTGGGTGAGCATCGAGACGAACTCGGTGTAGACGACGTGGATCTCGTCGACACCCAGGATGCCGTCGGCGTTGCCCGCCTCGTCGTCGGCGCCGTTCAGGAACGACTCGACGAGGAGTTCACCGGCGGCCGAGGCGTTGACGTAACCGGGCTGGTCGGAGAAACCCGTCCAGCCTTCGGTCACGTCGCGGCCGCGGAACCGGTAGTAGCTCAGGCCCTTGTTGCCGGTCACGTACAGCACCGGCTCCTTGCCCTGCTCGCGCAGCAGCGCGAGGAGCTCCTCGGTCGCCTTCAGCACGTTGGAGTTGTACCCACCGCACTGACCCTTGTCGCTGGTGATCACGAGGACCGCCGCGCGCTTCGGGTTGGCGCGCTCGACCAGCAGCGGGTGGTCGAGGTTGGCCGAGGCGCCGGCCAGGGCCGAGAGCACGTTCGTGATCTCGTCGGAGTAGGGCCGGGACGCCGCGACCTTCGCCCGCGCCTTGGTGATGCGCGCGGTCGCGATGAGCTCCATCGCCTTGGTGATCTTGCCGATGGACTTGGTCGCCTTGATACGCGACCGGAGTTCTCGGAGTTGTGCGGCCATGGACTACCAGCTCACTTCTTCGGCGCGGGCTTGTTGACCTTGACGGTCTCCTGCCCGACCTTCTCGGCGTCCATCGCGTCGGAGACCTCGACCAGGCTCTTGCCCTCGGAGGTGGTGAACTCCTTCTTGAACTCGTTCACCGCGTCGACCAGCCCGGAAGCGGTCTCCTTGGAGAACTTGCCCGACTCGCGGATGTCCTTGAGGAGCTCTCCGTGCTTGCGACGCGCGGAGTCGACGAACTCGTCGCGGAAGCGACGCACGTCCTCGGTCGGGACCGTGTCGAAGTGACCGTTCGTGCCGAGGTACACCGTGACGACCTGCTCCTCGACCGGGATCGGGGAGTACTGCGGCTGCTTGAGCACCTCGTACAGGCGGGCACCACGCTCGAGCTGCGCCTTCGACGCGTCGTCGAGGTCCGAGGCGAAGGCCGCGAAGGCCTCCAGCTCGCGGTACTGCGACAGGTCGATACGGAGCGAACCCGAAACGTCCTTCATCGCCTTGACCTGCGCGGCACCACCCACGCGGGAAACCGAGATACCCACGTCGATGGCCGGGCGCTGACCGGCGTTGAACAGGTCCGACTGGAAGAAGCACTGACCGTCGGTGATCGAGATGACGTTGGTCGGGATGTAGGCCGACACGTCGTTCGCCTTGGTCTCGATGATCGGGAGACCGGTCAGCGAGCCCGCGCCCAGCTCGTCCGAGAGCTTGGCGCAACGCTCGAGGAGGCGGGAGTGCAAGTAGAAGACGTCGCCGGGGAAGGCTTCACGGCCCGGCGGGCGACGCAGCAGCAGCGAGATCGCGCGGTAGGCGTCGGCCTGCTTGGTCAGGTCGTCGAACACGATGAGGACGTGCTTGCCCTCGTACATCCAGTGCTGGCCGATGGCCGAGCCGGTGTACGGCGCGATCCACTTGAAGCCGGCGGAGTCCGACGCGGGGGCCGCGACGATGGTGGTGTACTCCATCGCGCCGGCGTCCTCGAGGGACTTCTTCACCGCGGCGATCGTGGAGCCCTTCTGGCCGACCGCGACGTAGATGCAGCGAACCTGCTTCTTCGGGTCGCCGGTCTCCCAGTTGGCCTTCTGGTTGATGATCGTGTCCACCGCGACGGCCGTCTTACCGGTCTTGCGGTCACCGATGATCAGCTGGCGCTGGCCGCGGCCGATCGGGGTCATCGCGTCGATCGCGGTGATACCGGTCTGGAGCGGCTCGGCCACCGGCTGGCGCTCGACCACCGAAGCGGCCTTGACCTCCAGCGGACGACGCTCGGTGGTCTCGATCTCGCCGAGGCCGTCGATCGGGGCGCCCAGCGGGTTCACGACGCGGCCGAGGTAGCCCTCGCCGACCGGAACCGACAGGACCTGGCCGGTCCGCTTGACCTGCTGGCCTTCGACGACGGTCTCGAAGTCACCGAGGATCGCGGCACCGATGGAGCGCGCATCCAGGTTCAGCGCGACACCGAGGACCCCGCCGGGGAACTCGAGCAGCTCGTTGGCCATCGCCGAGGGAAGACCCTCGATGTGGGCGATACCGTCACCGGCGTCGACGACGACGCCGACCTCTTCCCGGCTCACGTCCGGGGCGTAACTCGAGACGTAGTTCTCGATCGCGCTACGGATCTCATCCGAGGAGATCGTCAGCTCCGCCATTTCAATCCCGCTCTCGCTTCGTTCGTGCCAGTGTGCAAAGTCGTTGTTAGGGGGTCAGCTAGCCAGCCGGCGACGCAGGGCGTCGATGCGCCCCGCGGTGCTGCCGTCGATGACCTCGTCGCCGACGCGGACCACGAGTCCGCCGCCGAGCTTGGGGTCGACCTCGACGTGCAGCGCGAGCTGCCGCCCGTAAAGGGCGTTGAGCTTCTCGCTCAGCCGAGCCTGCTGCTCGTCGGACAGCGCGCTCGCGCTGGTCACCTGGGCGACCGAGCGTTCACGGCGTTCCGCGGCCAGCTGGACCAGCCGCTCGAGGGCGTTCGCGACCCCGCGGCCCTTGGCGCGCAGGACGACCTGCTCGACGAGGGTCTCGGTGACCACGTCCACCTTGTCGGCGAACAGGTTGCGGACCAGTGTCCGCTTCGCCTCGGCGGGGGCGGCCAGGTCGGACAGTGCCCGTTCGAGCTCCGGGGCGCCCGCAACGATACGGGTGACCCGGAACAGCTGGTCTTCGACAGCGTCGATGTTCCCGGACTTCTCCGCACTGGTGAGCAGCGCCGAGCGGCCGAGGGCCTCGAGCCCGTCGGTCAGTTCACGCGGGCTCGACCAGCGGCTGCCCGCCACGGTGTCGAGCACCTGCAGGGCCGGTTCGGAAACCTTGCCCGCGAGGATCCCGCGGGCGAGGCCGATCCGGGCTTCGGACGAGGACGAACCGTCGGCGACGGCCCGGCGCAGGCCGATCTCCCGGTCCAGCAGGGCGACGACCGAAAGCAGCTCGTCGCCGACCGTCGCCGGGTCAGTACCCGCGGCGGCCAGAACCTCGCCGAGACGATTCTCGGCGAGGTCGAGCGCTTCACGGCTCGCAGCATGCAGCGTCATTCTGGTCTACTTTCCCGCTCCGTTGGAGGCACCCGCGGTCTCCAGCTCGGCAAGGAACCGGTCCACGGTGCCGTGACGGCGCGCGTCGTCCGCGAGCGACTCGCCGACGATGCGGCTGGCCAGCTCGATGGAGTTACGGCCGAGTTCGGCGCGCAGCTCGGCGATGATCTGCGCCTTCTGGGCCTGCAGCTGAGCCTGGCCCTGGGCGACGATGCGCTGGGACTCGGACTCCGCCTCGGCCCGCAGCTCCGCCTTGATCTGCTCGGCTTCGAGCCGGGCGTCGTCGCGGATCTTCGCGGCCTCGGAACGGGCTTCCGCCAGCTGCGCCTTGTACTGCGCAAGGTTTTCTTCGGCTTCGGCCTGCGCCTTCTCGGCCCGCTCGATGCCACCCTCGATCAGCTTGGTCCGCTCCTCGTAGGTCGCCTCGAAACGCGGGACGACGTACTTCTTCAGAACGAACAGCAGCAGAAGGAAGGCGACGAAACCGAGGATGAGCTCGGGAATGTGCGGCACGATCGGGTTGGGCACCTCTTCGGAGGCCAACACCAATTCGGTCTTCAGCACAACGTCTCCTTAAGCGATGAGCGGAACTCAGCCCTAGGCGGAGGCGAGGAAGTAAATGACGATACCGATCAGCGCCAGAACCTCGGTCAGAACGAAGGTCGAGAAGGCGATGCTCTGCAGCTTGCCCTGGGCCTCCGGCTGACGGGCGGTGCCGTTGATGACGGCGGCGAAGATGAGACCCACACCGATACCGGGGCCGATCGCGCCGAGGCCGTAACCGATGGCGGCGAGACCCTTGTTGATGCTGACGGCCTCGGCAGCCTGCTGCGCAAGAACGATGTTGCTCACGTGCGTTTCCCTTCAAACTCGGTCCGCGCGACTCACGCGGATCGGGGGCTTTGGTGTTCTCTCAGTGCTCCGACGCCAGCGCGGCGCCGATGTAACCTGCGGACAGCAGTGCGAAAATGAATGCCTGCAGGACCTGGATGAATGCCTCCAGGAAGGTCATCGCGATGGCGAACAGGAACGCCACCGGCGACGCGACCTTCACGAGTCCTTCGCCCTCGGTCAGCAGGAAGCTGCCACCGAGCGTGAAGACCATGATGATGAGGTGACCGGCGAACATCGCGGCGAACACCCGGATGGCCAGCGTGGCCGGGGCGATGAAGAACTTCTGCGCGAACTCGATGGTCGAGTACAGCGGCAGCACGAATCCGGGAATGCCCGCCGGAGCCAGTTCCTTTTTCAGGTAACCCTTGAAGCCGTGGCGCTTGAACCCGACGTAGTGGTACACCGGGTAAACGACAAGGAACGCGAGAGCGACCGGGAAGCCGATTCGCGCCATGGTGGGGAACTGGAAGAACGGGATGATCCCGAAGAGGTTGTTCACCAGCACGAAGCTGAACAGCCCCAGGATCAGCGGGATGAACGGCTTGAAGTCGGCCGAGCCGATCTGCTCCCGCGCGATGTTGTTGCGGCCGAAGTTGTAAATCGACTCGGCGATGAACTGTCCCTTACCCGGGACGACCTTCAGCCGGCGCGAAGACACCATGAAGTAGGTGACGAGGATGATCAGGGAGATGACCACCAGCAGCATCGGCTTGGTGAAGCTCAACCAATAGCCGGAACCGAACAACGGCGGCAGGTTGAAGTCTTTGACACCGGGCGGCGCGAACTCCGCACCCTCGGCTAGTACCAGCGCGCCCACTGGGCTCCTTCCGGTTCTCCCGGCCGGCGTTCACTCCGCCGGGGGAATCGTCACGATCTGGACTTAACGTACCCGACACGTATCGGGCCGTCGGAGGCGGCCACCCCACGATGTGCTGAACACGGTTTCACGTTCCGCACACGAGGATTCTCGATGCAGTGCTCCCGGGAGACAGACGCCTACCAGCGGGTAACGAGGGACGATTCAACACCGTCGCCACACTGCTGTTCGGGGTTCGTCATCAGGAGCCGGCAGCCGAGGCCGCCGCCCATACGCGGACCATATCAGCAGGATCCGACGGGCCGTACAGGCGTACTACATTGCCCCTGATCGGCCGAGGACCTAGGTCCCGCCCCAGGTCAGGACCTGGGTCCCGAAATCAGCGGGAAGCGGGGATGATCGTCGGGATCTTGGTCTTGCGGAAGGCCGCGAACTCCACCGCGGCGGCCACGAGAATCGCGACGATCATGGTGACGCCCAAGGCCATCGGGTGGATCGAGTCCACGCCGCGAAGCACGCTCAGCGCCACGAAAAGGAGGACGAGCTTCAGCACGTAACCACCGAGAGCGATCACCATCACGAACATCGGGTCCATCCCCGCGCTGAAGCGCATGAGGCCCAGCGTCGCGACGGCGGAACCGAGGGCGAGCACGCCGCCGATGACCGAGCCGAGCAGCCCCGGCTGTCCTTTGAGGATGGTGAACACCACGATGCAGATCAGCACCGCCGGCGGAACCAGCTTCAGGGAGGCCTTCATCATCGCGTTGGCCGCTTGCAGAACCACCGCGGCGTGGGGGTTTTCCTCCGCCTCGACGGTCTTCTCGGTCTCGCTCACAGAAAACTCCCTGGTCGTCTCAGCCTGCCAGTGTAGGCGCGTGCGGATCGCGTCGTTCACGCAGTCTGAGTTCTGCCGTTCAGGCGGTCCGGTTCCGCGACCGCAGCCGCGGGATGACCGACACCAGAGTCGCCAGCAGGAAGCCGAATCCGACAATCCAGAAGACCGCGGCGTCGTCGAACAACGTCACCGACACGGCGCCGAACGCGAGCAGGCCCGCCCACAAGTAGATGAGCAGCACCGCGCGGCGCTGGGAGTGCCCGATCTCCAGCAGGCGGTGGTGCAGGTGCATCTTGTCCGCGGCGAACGGGCTCTCGCCGCGCCGGGTGCGGCGGACGACCGCCATGATCAGGTCCAGCAGCGGTACGAACAGCACCGCGGCCACCACGACGAGCGGCGAGAGCAGCGCGAGCGCGTCCTTGCCGCTGAACTGCGGATACGGCACGCGGCCCGAGGCGGACGTCGTCGCGCCCGCCAGCATGAGGCCGATCATCATCGAGCCCGAGTCGCCCATGAAGATCTTCGCGGGCTGGAAGTTGTAGGGCAGGAAGCCCAGACAGGCCCCGGCGAGCGTGGCGGCGATGAGGGCGGGCGGGTACGCGCCGACGTCACCACCGGACGAGTCGAGCAGGCCGAGGGAGAACGAGCAGGTCGCCGCGGCGGCGATGAACCCGAGACCGCCGGCGAGCCCGTCGAGGCCGTCGACGAAGTTCATCGCGTTGACCATGACGACCACCAGCACGACGGTCAGCAGCGCGCCCTGGTTCTTGTCCAGCACCAGCACTTGGCCGAAGGAGTCGCCACCGCCGCCCCACGGCACCCAGAACGACACCCACTGCACACCGAAGATCACCAGGATCCCGGCGCACATGACCTGGCCGGCCAGTTTGGTCCACGCGTCGAGCTCGAACCGGTCGTCGAGCGCGCCGATCAGGGAGATGACCCCGGCGGCGAGCAGGACGCCCAGCGAGTCGAAGGAGAAGTCGAAGCCGCGGCTGAGCGCGGGCAGCTGGTGCGCGAGCCCCATCGCGGCGGCGACGCCGAGGAAGATGCCGATGCCACCCATGCGCGGGATCGGGGTGACGTGGACGTCGCGCGCCCGCGGGTTGGCGATCGCGCCGATCCGGATGGCCACCCGGCGCACCACGCCGGTGAGCAGGAAGGTAACGGCCGCCGCGGTGAGGGCGACGAGGATGTACTCCCGGATCGGGAGACCTTGCGTGGGAGGCATGATCCGTTACGCCGCCGAGGTCCAAGTCACTCGAACACGCTACCGCGCTAGGGGGATACGGCGGCCGAGGGTCCTAGGCGAGTGACTCCGCGGGCACTCCCAGTACTTCCGCGACCGCGGCACGGCTGACCGCGCCCTCGCGCAGGACGACCGGGTCGTCGCCGGTGAGATCGACCATCGTGGACGGGACGGGCTCGCCGGACGACCCGCCGTCGAGGTACACCGCGACGCTGTCGCCGAGCTGGTCGACCGCTTCCTGCGCGGTGGTGGCGGGCGGACGGCCGGACACGTTCGCGCTGGACACCGCCATCGGCCCGACGTCGCGCAGCAGTTCCAGCGCGACCGGGTGCAGCGGCATGCGCAGCATCACCGTCCCGCGTGACTGGCCCAGGTCCCACTGGAGGCTCGGGGCGTGCGGCAGGATGATCGAGAGGTCGCCGGGCCAGAAGGCCTCGATGAGCGCGCGGGCCTGCGGCGGCGTGCCGAGCACGAGCCCGTCCACAGTGGACCAGGAGCCGACCAGGACGCCCACCGGCATGTCCGGGCCGCGGTTCTTGGCCCGCAGGAGGGACTGGACGGCGCCGCCGTCGAAGGCGTCCGCGCCGATGCCGTAGACCGTGTCGGTCGGGAGGACCACGAGTCGGCTGGAGCGCACCGCGCTCGCCGCCGCGGCGAGCCCGTCGGCCCGGGATTCGTGCTTGCTGCAGTCGTACACCGCGCTCATGGCAGATGAGCGTAGTCCTGCCGGTTGACAAGTCCGTGAAGGCCTCCTTGAGGGACCCACAGTCCCTCAAGGAGGCCTTCACGGACCGGCGCTCGACGGCGATC
>NZ_JBHXJK010000173.1:0-14299 GCF_042723255.1 Amycolatopsis thailandensis | reverse complement strand
GCCACGTTCGCAACGTTCAAGGTTGCGAACGTGGCTTTCGCAACACGCCACCTTCGCTGTTTCTCTCAATAGCCCGGACTCCCGATCGCTGCTACGTGTCCTATGTAGACACATAAGCGTCATCGCGGACCGATCGGGCTCACCGCTCACGAGCGATCAGGAGCTCATCGCCTTCCTGATCGCCGCTTCGAGTTCTTTCACATGCTTCGAATTCATGCCGCCGTAGGTGAAGGTGTTCATGTCCACCTTGTCGGCGTACAAGGGCACGTCCTCGACGATCGTCTTGGAGGCGCCGGGTACTTCGAAGACGAGCCTTCCCGGCTTGAATGCCGTCGGCGGGATGTTCTTGATACCGCTGATCTTCTCGACACCGAACGTGTGCTTCCGGTTGCCGAGCCCCTTCACGGCCGCCTTGATCGTGATCGTCCGGCCGCTGAAGCTGATGGACCGGCGTCTGGCATGAATGTGCACGAACCCTCCCCTGGGTGCGGAAGAAGGCACCCTATGGGCCGGGGAATCGACCGGACGAGCGCCGTTCCCGAACCGTTACCGGCCGCGGACGCCTCGATCATGGAAGCGGACCTGATCGCCGGTTCGTAACGGCGAGCGGCGAACCACCGACATCCGGTGGTCACCCGACGCGGCGGCCCCGACCGGAGGTAGGAGATTGCCGGAGATCATCAAGGTCCGGGTCCCCGAACCGGCCGGACTGGACGTGGTCTTCCTGCACGGGCTGGACGGCGACGCGCGGAAGACGTGGGCGGGCGGCTCACCGTCGTCGTTCTGGCCGGAGTGGCTGGCGGAGGACTTCGACAGGCTGGCGGTGTGGTCGGTGGGCTACGAGGCCTGGTCGACCGGGTGGCGGGGCCGGGCGATGCCCATGCAGGACCGGGCGATCAACCTGATGGCGCGCCTGCAGAACCACGGTATCGGCGAGCGGCCGCTTTGCTTCGTCACGCACAGTATGGGCGGGTTGCTGGCCAAGGAGATCCTGCTGCACGCGGCCGAGGGCCGGGCCGGGTTCGCGGAGTTCGCGAAGGCCACGCGCGGGGTGGTCTTCCTGGGGACTCCGCATACCGGTTCCGGGCTGGCGGCGGTCGTCAAAGCGCTCGGACTGGTCTACCGGTCCACCGCGGCGGTGAAGGACCTCAAACGCAATTCCGCTCATCTGCGGCATCTCAACGACCGGTACCGCGATTGGGCCGACGAATCCGGGATCCGGAACCTGGTGTTCTTCGAGGCGTACCCGACCAGAGGCGTCCGGGTGGTCGACGAGGGTTCGGCCAACCCCGGACTGCCCCGGGTCCGGCCGATCTCCGTCGACGCCGATCACGTCGGCATCTGCAAACCGGCCGATCGCGATTCCCTTGTCTACGGCCAGGTTTCGAGGTTCATCGCCGACATCCTGTCGGAGACCGAAATCTCGCCACCCCGTCCCGCGGCCTGGAAACTTCCTTTGCGCGGCAAGGTATTCGTCGGGCGCACCGCCGAATTGGACCGCTTGGAGAGGACGGCGAAGGCCGTCGGCCGGGTCGCGGTGGTGGCGGTGCACGGCCTGGGCGGTATCGGCAAGAGCAGTCTGGCCGCCAGATTCGCCGAACTGCGCTCGGCGGATTACTCGGCCGTGTGGTGGGTGACGGCGGACTCGGCTCCGGCGATCGACGAAGGGCTGGCGGAGCTGGCCGTGGCGCTGTCCCCGCAGGCCGCGCAGCTGCCGTGGGAACAACGGATCGAACAGGCCGTGAACTGGCTGGCCGGTCATTCCGGCTGGCTGCTCGTCCTGGACAACCTGACCGATCTCGCGCACGCGAGTGGGCTGCTGGAGCGGGTGCGGACCGGCACCATCATCGTCACCAGCAGACGTGGCACCGGCTGGCGGGACGTCAGCACCGTGTCACTGGACGTGCTGGAACCGGACGAGGCCGTCGAGCTGCTCGAACGGACGGTCCGGGCCGAGTGGCCGGACGCGGTCCCGGCCGGCGCCGTCGAGCTCTGCGCGGAACTCGGGTGGCTGCCCCTGGCGGTCGAACAGGCCGCGGCCTATCTCGCGCAGAACCGCATGACCCCGGCCCGCTACCTCGGCCTGCTCGCGAGGTCTCCGGCGAGGATGTTCGCGTGGACCGCGGAGGCCGAAGACGCGGAGCGTGCCGTGGCCCGGGTCTGGCACGTCACCCTGGACAGGCTCGCGGACACCCCGCTCGCCGCGAAAGTGTTGCGACGTCTCGCCTGGCACGCTCCCGAACGCGTCCCGCGGGCACTGCTGGCGGACGCCGCCGACGAACCGGAGTTGTCCGAGGCGCTGGGGCGGCTGGCCGCCTACAGCATGATCACCCTCGGCGCCGAAACGATCGAGGTCCACCGTCTCGTGCAGGCCGTGACCCGGACGCCCGACCCGGCCGATCCCTACCGCCGTCCCGAAGACATCGACCACGCTCGGGAGGCGACCGCCGCCGCGCTCGCCAAGGCGCTCGACGCGGCCGACCCCCGCTTGCCCGACTACTGGCCAGTGTTCCAAGCCGTGCTGCCCCACGGGCGGGCGCTGCTCGAACACACCGACGTCGACACCGGTCCGCTCTGTCACCTCGCGAACAGCCTCGGCCTCTACGTCCTCGGACAGGGCGATCCCGCGGCCGCGATCGCGCTCGCGGGCCGGGCGAGCAACGGTTGTGAACGCCTCTACGGCATCGATGATCCCGTCACCCTGCAAGCCCGGAGCAACGAGGCGTCCGCGTACCAGGCGGCCGGTGACCTGACGCGGGCGATCGCGTTGTTCGAGGCCACGCTGGAGGACTGCGAGCGGGCGCTGGGGTCCGCCCATCCGGACACCTTGAGTTACCGGAACAACCTGGCGGCCGCCTGTCACGCCGCCGGAGACCTGACCCGGGCGATCTCGCTGCTGGAAGAGACGCTGACGGGGCGTGAACGGCTGCTGGGAAAGGAACACCCGGACACGCTGCTCTCCCGGAACAACCTGGCCATGGCCTACGAGGCGGCGGGAGAGGTGGAACGGGCGATCGGGCTTCACGAAGTCACGCTCGCCGATCGTGCACGGGTGCTGGGAGCCGATCACCCGGAGACCTTGCTGTACCGGAACAACCTGGCCTACCTCCATTGGTCGAAAGGAGACGTGAAACGTGCGGTCACGCTGTTCGAAACGACACTGGAAGATCGCGAGCGCGTGCTGGGAGCGGACCATCCGAACACGCTGATCTCGCGGGCCAATCTCGCGGGAGCGTGCGAGGCGGCCGGTGACCTCACCCGCGCTGTCGAACTGCAAGAACGGACGCTGGCGGATCGTGAACGCGTCCTCGGACCCGATCACCCCGACACCTTGAAATCGGGCAACAACCTCGCCGGGGCGTACGAATCCGCCGGTGATCCGGCCCGGGCGATCGAGTTGTACGAAAGCACGCTGGCCGCGCGGGAGCGGGTGTTCGGGCACGATCACCAGGACACCCTGAACACACGGAACGACCTGGCCTACGCCCGCGGCGTCGCGGGCGATCTGCCGCTCGCGATCCGGATGTACGAAGAGGCGCGGGCGGACGCCGAGCGGGCGCTGGGCCCGGACCATCGCGTGACCAGACGGATCCGGGAGAACCTGGAGACGGCGATCCGCCTGCGTGACCGTTCTTGATCAGTCGCCCGCGGGGGACAGTGGCCAAGGAGTCCCACGACCGTTGCTTCGGTTCCACTGTGAACATCGGCGCCGTTCGTCCAACGTGGCCGGTATTCGCTGCCGCGTCCGGCCTTGCCCGTGGCTTTGCGATATCCGGCGATCCGCGATTTCCACGATCGCTTCGTCGGTCGGATCCAGGATCGGCACCCGGATTCGTCCGCCCGCTTCGAGGATCGACCGGATGTCACGCGGGGCCGCCCCGGTTCGAGTCCCAAATCCCGGTCGCATCGAGGTCGGTGATCACGCTCGCCGGATCCACTCTCGTCCGCCACCGAAACCTCTCGTCGTCCGTTGCGTGGTGACAGTAGCGGCAGGACGTCCTGACATGTCCGGGATTGCTGACATCGATGGCATACCGCGAACCAAGCGATACGAAGCCATTTGGCTCAACCGTTTGTCTGGTCCAGTCCAGTTATGTCTACTAACGTAGAGGGATGGAGCTGGAACTGCGCCACTTGCGCATCATGTGCGCGATCGCCGAACTCGGGAGTATCACCAAAGCGGCGAATACGCTCGGAATGGCCCAGCCTGCACTGACAGCACAACTCAAGCGCATCGAACGGACACTCGGCGGGAAGCTCTTCCTGCGCGATCACACGGGCACCCGGCCGACAGCGCTCGGCCTCCTGGTACTCGACAGGGCCAAGATGGTCCTTCCCGCGGTGTCGTCGCTGCACGACGAGGCCGCGCGTCTCGCCCAGCACGCCGGCACCGGCGAGCCGATGACCTTGCGGCTTGGTTCCGCGACGGGGCCGATGCTCGGGGCGCTCCTGCAACGCCTCGGCACCACCCATCCCGACATCCATGTCGCCACCCACACGTCGTGGTCGGCCAACAAACTCGCGGACATGACCGCGGAGGGCGGGCTGGACTTCGCCTTCGTCGGCGTCTGCGGTGACGCCGGTCCACCGCCGGAGCCCGGGCTTCGCTGGCGGACGCTCGCGCATCATCCGGTGTTCGTGCTGATGTCGGCGCGGGACGAGCGCGCGCAGCAGAACGAGATCGAACTCGGTGAGCTGGCGGACGAACGGTGGTGCGCGACGCCGGGTGACGGATGCTTCGGCGACTGTTTCGCGTCCGCGTGCGCGCGATCGGGGTTCACGCCGCGTTCGCTGTACGAGACCGATGTGCTGACCTGTATCGAGATGGTCGAGTCGGGGCACGCGGTGGTGCTGTGCCAGCCGCTGTTCCACGAGATCCCGGGTATCGTCGCGGTCCCGATCGCCGGGAATCCGTTGAGCTGGCGGAATCTCGTGGGCTGGTCGGAACGAGGGGAGATGGGGCCCTTCGCCGCCGAGATGATCGCCCTGTCGCGCGCGGTGTACGGCGAGCTGATCGACCGGCGGCCGACCTACTCGAAGTATCTCGAGTTGAACCCGGGTTATGGCGTGGACTACACGGACGCCGGAGTGCGCTGACCTGCGCCGAAGTCGTTGAAAGGTCCAGTCCACTGGGTGGATATGACCTAAATGGTATGTACCTTTTGCAGCAGGCGCCTCGTACGGTCTGGACGAGATCTTCTTCCGGAACGTCGGTGAGGAAAGCCTGAAATGAACCGAAAGATCGTAGCGGCCGCCGCGGCGGCCCTAACCGGAGCCGGTCTGGTCACGGCCGTCGCGCTGACGCCGAGCGCCAGCGCCGGCCAGACCGTCACGGCGTCCGACCAGGTGCAGTCGGAGATCGTCGCGGCCATGGCGCGCGATCTGAAGATCAGCCCGGATCAGGCCCGGACCCGCCTCGCCGACGAGCAGAAGGCCGCCTACGCCGACAGCGCTCTCAAGACCCGGCTCGGCCCGTCCTATGGCGGGTCGTGGCTGGACGCGGCAGGCACGAAGCTGACCGTCGCCGTCACCGACGCGGCTCTGGAAGGCGCCGTCCGGGCGGCGGGGGCGACCCCGAAGACCGTCGCGCGGAGCGCCGCCCAGCTCGACGCGGCGAAGCAGTCGTTGGACGCCAAGGGAACCAGCGCGCCGAAGAACGTGCCTGGCTGGTACGTCGACGTCGCCACCAACTCGATCGTCGTCCTGGCCCACACCGGCGGTGAGGCCGCCGCGAAGTCGTGGGCGACCGCGTCCGGTGTGCGGGCCGAGGCGGTGCGGGTCGAGACCAGCACCGAAAGCCCGGTTCCGCTGATCGACGTCATCGGCGGCAACGCCTACACCTTCGGTTCGGGCCGGTGCTCGATCGGTTTCTCGGTCGAGGGCGGCTTCGTGACCGCCGGGCACTGCGGCACCACCGGCACGCGTACCTCGAACCCGAGCGGGACCGTCGCGGGCTCCACCTTCCCCGGCAACGACTACGCGTGGGTCCGCGTCGACGCGGGCAACACCCCGCGCGGGCTGGTCAACCGCTACCCGGGCACCGTCCCGGTGGCGGGTTCGCAGGAGGCCGCGATCGGCGCCTCGGTCTGCCGTTCCGGTTCCACGACGGGCTGGCACTGCGGCACCATCCAGCAGAAGAACGCCTCGGTGAACTACCCGCAGGGCACCGTTTCCGGCCTGACCCGGACCAACGCCTGCGCCGAACCGGGCGACTCGGGCGGCTCGTGGCTCGCGGGTGACCAGGCACAGGGCGTCACCTCCGGTGGTTCCGGCAACTGCACCTCGGGCGGCACGTTCTACTTCCAGCCGGTCTCGGTGATCCTGAGCGTCTACGGCCTGAAGCTGGTGACCTCGGGTTCGAACCCGCCGAGCAGCACCACCACGACGCCGACCAACACGACGTCGAACCCGCCCACCGGCACCTGGGCGGCCGGCACCACCTACGCCGCCGGCGCGACGGTCACCTACAACGGAGTTTCCTACCGGGCCCTCCAGGGCCACACCGCACAGGCTGGATGGGAGCCGCCCAACGTCCCAGCGCTTTGGGCCCGCGCCTGACCGCCTAGCCGTCCGGGCCACACGCAGGGGTGCGCCCGGACCGACCGCCCCCGACGTCGTCCGTGCGTCGGGGGCGGTCCCCATTTCCAGTTGCGGTGTAAGGCAAAGGTGGCGTGATCGAGTCTCCCGCCGAGCAGGGCTTTCGCGGCCCTGGCCCGGTGCGAACTGGCCCGCGGGAGCAGATCGCGACGGCGGCCGTCCACATGAGACATCCCTTCCAGTCGGAACGCCCGTTTTGGGTACTTTGTGTGGCTTTGCGAAGGGGTCGTGAGTGGTAAAGATGGTTAGAACCCTCCTTGCCGCTCACGACCCCACGTAGAACAGCCCATGCGGGCATGAATCGGACGCTCAATCGCCGCTAATCGTCCCATGTGGACACTCGGGCTGCGGCCGGCCCGTCCGAACCCTGCCCTCAAGGTGGCGAAGAAGGCCTGCTCGACAGGATCGACCATGCCATATTTGACCTTCGGCCCAATAGCACTCAAGCCCCCCGTACCGAACGCCTCACTCGCCCCACCAGCCACTCCTGGCCTTGGAGATCGCGATCTCGCGTGATCAGAGCCGGAACTCGCGTGATCAGAGACGTGACTCGCGTGATCAGAGGCGGAACTCGCGTGATCGGACGACGTTCACCGTGTTCGCCCTCTGATCACGCGAGATCCGTTCCCGATCACGCGAGTCACGTCTTCGCGCACGTTGGGTTCAGATACGACGCCACCCTCAGTCGGCGCACCGGCGAGCGCGCATGGCGCACTTGGCGCCTCAGTGCAGGACTTTCAGTCCCACCACGCACGCCACGATCCCCACGATCAGCAGGATTCTGGCCAGCGAAACGGTTTCCGCGCCCGACCACATGCCGTAGGCGACGGTGAGCGACGCCCCGATCCCGACCCAGACGGCGTAGGCGGTGCCGACGGGGAGATCCTTCATCGCGTAAGCGAGACCCACCATGCTGGCCACCAGGGTCACCCCGAAGATCACCGACGGCGTGGGCCGGGACAATCCTTCGGACTTGCCGAGGGCGGTGGCCCACACGGCTTCCAGAACACCCGAAACGATCAGGACAAGCCACGACATGACGCGCTCCCAGAGCGCCGTCTTGTCGCTGGCCGGGTACGGCACCCACTCGTCCGGGGACCTCGATCACGAGGTTCCACGGCCAGGATCGCACATCGCTCGCGCGGGGCGCCCGCGGGTTTGACGAGGATCACCACCCGGCAGGCCACTGTGGACGGTCAGCGGGTCAGCGCCTTGGGGGCGGACCAGGCGAGCAAACCCAGTTCCAGTAAGGAGAACCCGATCAGAGCCCACGCGCTCGGCAGCCAGACCAGCGAGATGCCGACGAGCAGGATGGGCAGGACCAGTCCGGCGTAGGCGGCCAGGAACAGGGCCGCGAGCACCTCGCCGCGCACCGGCGGCTCGGCGAGGGCGGCGACGGTGGCCACCGAGGCGCGGAAGCCCAGCCCGACGCCGGCGCCCGCGACGACCCCGCCCGCGAGGAAGAGCCACAGCTGGGACGCGGTCACCGCGACCGGCAACGCCACCAGCCCGGTCACCATCAGCGCGAGACCGAGCCGCAGCTGGGTCCGCCTGGCCAGACCGGCGAAGACCACCTGCGCCGCAGCCGCCGCGAGAAACACGGAGAACGACGCGAGACCGGCCAGCAGCCGCGAATTCTGGTGCATTCCCTGTGCCAGCAACGTCGGCGTCAGTGCCATGAACAGTCCGGTGATCGCGAAAGCCGCGAAGGCGCCGATCGCCGCGCCGAAGAACGCGGGCCGCGCGCTCGTCGGCAGGGAGACGCGCTGTGGCCGGTACGCGGGGCGTTCCTCGGCGCGCTCCACCGTTTCCGGCACGAGCGCGACCGCGATGGCCGAGGCGAGCAGCAGGACCAGGAAGAACACGAACGGCGTGGTGAGTGGCTCGGCCGAGTAGCTCGCGAAGATCCCGCCGAACAACGGGCCGAGCGCCAGCCCGCCCATGTTGACCACGGTCGCGATCAGTCCCGCGCGGCCGTGGTCCTCACGCGGCCGGGCGACGGCGCGCAGTTCGGACAGATGCGCGGTGGCGGTCGCGGTCAGGGCGCCGATCCCCGCACCGCCGACGAGCCTGGCCAGGATCAGCCCGGGAACGTCCGGCCACGCCAGGAAAAGCGTCGCGGAAAGCGCCTGGGTCAGGGTCGCGGCGAGGATCACCCGCCGTCGTCCCAGCCAGTCGCTGACGTGACCGGCGAGATACAGGCTGCCCATCACGCCGACCGCGTACGCCGCGAACACGATGGTCACGACGTAGGTCGGGAACCCGTCACGTTGCTGGTAGAGCACGTAGAGCGGGGTGGGGACGGTGGAGAAGGCCAGCGAGGCGGCATATGCGGCCGCGATGACCCAGAAGCCGCGACCGTGGCTGATCCGCCGGAACGCGGGACGGGGGAGAGTGGCGCTGTTCAGCATGACTCCACTGTGAGTCCTCGGATCATCCAAGTCCAACGAACAATACTGGTCAGAGTTATCCGAAACTGCGATAATTCCGCGTCGTGGAGACCCGTCAGCTGGAATGTTTCGTCGCCGTCGCCGAGGAACTCAGTTTCACCCGCGCCGCTCGACGGCTGTTCGCGGTGCAGTCCACCGTCTCGGCGACGATCCAGGCACTCGAAGCCGAGCTGGGCGTCAAGCTGTTCGACCGGTCGACGAGGCGCGTCGCGCTGTCCCCGGCGGGCACGGTGTTCCTGCCCGAGGTCAAGGCCGCGCTGGAGGCCGTCGACAGGGCCCGCGAGGTGGTCGCCGACGCCTCCGCCGGCCTGCGCGGGAGCCTCCGCGTCGGCACCTTGACCAGCGTCGGCGACCTCGACCTGCCCGATCTGCTCGGCGCCTTCCACCGGCGGTACCCGCTGGTCGAGCTGCACGTCACGGTGTCGATCACCGGGTCGACAGGGCTCGCCGAAGACCTGCGCCAGGGCAGGCTCGACGTCGCTCTGCTCGGCCTGCCGGAATCCGATCTCGCCGGGCTGGACACCAAGCTGATCGGATCGGCGCCGTTCGTCGTCGTGCTGCCCGACGGGCACCGGCTGGGCGACCGGCGATCACTGACCCTGGCGGACCTCGCGGGCGAGTCGTTCGTGGACAACCCGCGCGGCTTCGGCAACCGGGTCGCCCTGGACCGCGCTTTCGAGGCGATCGGGACCCCGCGGCGGGTCGTCGTCGAGGTCGCCGACCTGCGCGCGGTGCCCGCCTACGTGGCCGCGGGACTCGGGATCGCCGTCGTGCCCGATCTCCGGTTGCTCGCCGGCGTCCGGACGATCCCGCTCGACGAACCCGGCCTCACCTGGCCGTTGACCATCGCCACCAGGGGAGAACGGCCGCCCCGCCGGACCGCCCGCCTCCTGCTCGACCTGATCGACGGCGAGGAGTTCTCCATCGCGATCCCGGTCCGGCCCTGAGTTCAGCCCGCCAGCAGCGTGCGGGTCGTCCTGATCACCAGATCGACGGTGCGTGGCGGCGGTGCTTCGCCGCGATCGAGGTGTCTCCTCACCGCCGCGTAGGGGAGGTCCACGAGGGCGAGCATCAGCTCGTCGGTGCTCCGGCCGGTCAGCGGGCGCAGCCGTCGGACGACCTTGGTGATCGCCGTGTCGAGACGGTGGCCGGCCTCATCGGCGCGGGCCCGGTCTTCCGCGCTCCAGTCGTCGACGCCGAGCGCGCGTTCGCCGCCGTAGAGCAGTTTTCCCTCGGCGGGATGCGCACGGCACCAGCGGACGACCTGGGCGGCGGCTTCGACGGCGGCCTCCGTGACCGGTTCCCGTTCGAGGGCTTCGAGATAGCCCTGCTGGAAGCTGGCCAGGGTGCGAAGCCAGACGGCGGCGAGCAGGGCCGGACGTCCGGGGAAACGATGGTAGATCGACCCGCTCGGCGCGCCGACTTCGCGGGCGACAGCCGACATGGTCACCCCGGCGACCCCTTCGGCGGCGAAGATCCGCACGGCGGCGTCGAGGAAGTCGTCGGCGGTGTGCCGCGGTGGCCGTCCCATTTTCAGAGACTATCCTCTACTATCGTTTTAGGGGAAGGTCTCTAGAACTGGGAGGCACGATGCGAGTGTGGAACAGACATTCCCGGATCGTCGGCGTGACGCGAGAACAGGTCGGCGCGCTGATCGACACGCTGTCCGAGGACGGCGACCGGCTCTGGCCGGTGGACGCGTGGCCGCCGATGCGGTTCGACCGGCCGCTCGGCGTGGGAGCCGACGGCGGGCACGGTCCGGTGCGGTACCGCGTCGAGTCCTACGAGCCCGGCAGGTCGGTGAGGTTCCGGTTCACCGCGCCCCGCGGCTTCGACGGGTTCCACGAGTTCACGATGCGCGCGACGGAAACCGGGGACACCGAGCTCGTGCACCTCATGGTGCTGCGGCTGCGGCATCCGGCCTGGCTCACCTATCCGCTGCTGTGGCGGCCGCTGCACGACGCCTTGCTGGAGGACTGCCTGGACCGTGCCGAGCGTGAGCTCACCGGCACGGTCCGGACACCCGCGCGGTGGGGCTTCTACGTCCGGCTCTTGCGGAACCTGATCTCCGGCAACAGGTTCCGGCGCTTCAGGAAGAACAAGGTGCCGCCGATGAGCACGACCGCGATCAGGTAGCCCAGCGCGAGCGACACGGCGCCGCCGTTCGCGGGCGGCAGCAGGACACCGAACAGCGCGCTGATCCCGGCGAGGATCCACCGGCCGCGGTCGGTCGTCAGGCTGACCGCGAGCAGCGCGACCGTCCACAGGAGATACCACGGCTGCACGACCGGGCCGAGTACCAGCATCGCGGCGAAGGTCAGTCCAGCGCCGTAAAGCGGGTGCGTCTTCTCCCGGTAGGTGAGCCACAACAGCCTGACGCCGACGGCGAGGCCGAGGATCGCGCCGATGAGCGAGAACACCTTGATCGCGCCGTCGGTCAGGTCGGCTCCGAAGAGCTTGCCCACCCCGCCGACGAGGAAGCCGAGTTCGTTGGTCGGCGCCATCCAGCTGTGCACCTGGCCGGAAACCCCGGAGAGCACGCGGACCCAGCCGAACCCGATCCCGCTGCCGAGCGAGATCGCCACGGTGACCGCCGCGAAGCCGGCCGGCAGCCCGAGCGCCACCGCCACCCGGCCGGCGGGCGTCGCGCGGCGGAACAGGTCGACGCCGACGAACAGCAGGCCCGCGACGGCCACGATCTTGATGTTCGCGCCCGTGCTGACCGCGATCACACCCGCCGCGATCAGCGCGGGCCGGGCCGCGCCGGTCTTCGCCGCGCCCATGAGGACCAGTTCCAGTCCGGCCACCATCAGCCCGACCATGAGGCCGTCGTTGTGCACGCCGGCCACGATGTGCCACAGCACCAGCGGGTTGAGCAGCGCCAGCCACAACGCGATCGACGGAGAGACCCCGACGCGGCGGGCGAGCCGGGGGAGCGCCCAGGCCAGGAGCGCGATCCCCGCCAGCCCCAGCAGCCGGTGCAGCAGCACTGTCGGGACGAAGGAGTCCCCGGCGACGTGGGCGATCGCGCGGGCCAGCGCGACGAACGCCGGACCGTACGGCGCGGGTGTGTCCCGCCAGTAGTGGCTGACGGCGAGCGTCACGGGCGAGTCGGCGCCGAGCGCCTCCGCCGGTCCCACGAGGTAGGTGTCGAACCCCTTGGCCGCGATCAGGCCCTGCGCCAGATAGCTGTTGACGTCGCCGCTGAACAGCGGGCGCGCAACCAGCAGCGGCGCGCACCACGAGACCGCCATCCAGTACAGCCGCCGCTCGGGCAGCCCGGCGGCGAGCCGTCCGATGCCCAGCCACGACAGCACCAGGGTGGCCATCCCGGTGACGCCCAGCGCCACCACCAGCACCGACGGCAGGCCGATGCCGGAGGTGACCAGCACCAGCACGGCGATTCCGAGGAAACCCGCCCAGTGCAACGCCGAGATGGTCAGCCCGGTCTTCTCCGGCGCGGGCAAGACGTTCTGCATGCGGCCAAACTACTCCAAGTGCGGAATCCGGTTCCGCCGATCGTCCGAGAAACCGGTTCCGACGCTTCGAGACGGCGCCCGCCGGGTACTCCACGCGCTGGAGAGGCGGTGGTGGGCGTGAAGAAACGCTGGGTGCGCCTGGGGGTGTTCGCCCTGGCCGGAATCCTGATCGTCGGCGCGGCCTTGCAGATCGCCGGGCTGCTGCCGAAGCTCGACCCGTTCGGAACGTCCACTGTGGACCGTTCGCAGCCCGCGGTGCTCAAGGCGGTCCGCGATCTGAGCCAGTACCACGCGGCGGTCGGCGACTACCAGGTGGTCGTCGACATCGAGAAGGACGTCAAATGGGTGCCGGCGGTCATCGCGGGGGAACGGACCCTGTTCGTGGCCGCGGGCTCTGTCGACGCATACGTCGATTTCGGACCGCTGGTGGAGAATTCCCTCACCGTCTCGGAAGACCGGCGGTCGGTCGAGGTGCGGTTGCCCGAACCCAAGCTGGCGAAGCCCGCTTTGGACAACGAGCACAGCTACGTCTTCGGCCAGGAGCGCGGTCTGGTCGACAGGCTTTCGGCGCTGGTGTCGGTGCCGGACCAGCGGCAGTTCCACCTCGCCGCGGAGAAGCGGATCGGTGAGGCCGCGCAGCACTCCGGGCTGCTCGAACGAGCCAGGGCCAACACGAAGGCGATGCTCACCGGGCTGTTGCAGGCGCTGGGCTTCCAGGTCACTTTCACTGCCGAACCGACGACCTGACCCGTCGGGATTTATGCGAATGTGCGCGCTTTTTCCGGCCGGTCTTGACCGGGCCGCCCTCGTGCTGGTGCGCTGGCGAGGCCGACCGGGAGGGCGCGATGGTGACGAAGCCGAGAGACAAGCTGACCTACAGTGAGCCGATCGCGACCGGCGAGATCGCGATCTCGGCCGCGCCCGGCGAGGTGTACCGGCTGATCAGTGATCCCGTCGCGATGGCGGAGTGCGCCGAGGAACTGTGCAAGGCCCGCTGGATCCGCGGCGCGACCGAGGCCCGCGTCGGGAACTGGTTCTCGGGCAGCAATCGCAACGGCCGCCGGCGCTGGGTGACCCACGCCGAGATCACCGAGGCCGAGCCGGGCCGCCGGTTCGCCTACCGGGTCCGTACCCCCTTCTTCGTGCCGATTTCCCGCTGGGAGTACGACATCACCCCCGACGGCGACGGCAGCCGCGTCACCGTGACGAACTGGCTGCGGGTGCCGGGGTGGTTCATCCCGTTCGCCATCATGATCACCGGCGAACCCGACCGCGTCGCCACCAACCGCGCCAACATCGCCACCACGCTGGGGCGGGTGAAGGACCGGCTCGAAGGCCGGGAGTGGCGCCGCGATCCTTGCGTTTAGTCCGAGACAAGGCAAACGTTTCGTGTCCGGTCGGTGAGTGTCCCGAGCGCCACGCCTGGGACGCTCATCGTCTCGAACGTGGCGCTCGGGACACCCTGCCCTGACTTTCGGAACAGAACCTATGGTCGGGCGGTTTCGCGTGACCCGCGGGACGACACGTGTGATCAGGCGGACGACACGTGTGATCAGCTGGACGACACGCGGTGGGACTCGGCCGTCGCCGTGTCGTCCGTCCAGTCACGTGTGTCGTCCGTCTGATCACACGTGCCGTCCACTCGATCACGCGAAAGTACCGGCTCGGTCCGGGTGGTCGGGGGGGGGGGTTGGGGGTGTTGGGGCCGAGACGGCCCCACGACCCACCCCCGCCGCGCAGTTAGAGCGGTTAGGGAGGGGGGGGGGGTCGGGG
>NZ_JBHXJK010000172.1:0-14796 GCF_042723255.1 Amycolatopsis thailandensis | reverse complement strand
CCTCTGAATGCGGTAGTTCTCGATGCCAACTACCGCATTCAGAGGACGAAACGCGACTACCAGTGCGCGGGAGGGGAAAGTGACTCCGGCAGCTTGGTGGTCGCGTCACCCTTGGCGGCATCCAGTTGCGACTGGATCAGGAACAGCGCGTCGCGCAAGTCCGCGCCACGGATGTCGGCGTCACGCAGATCCGCCCCGATGACGTCGGCCTGCCGGAGATCGGCTCCCCGCAGGTCCGCGCCGATCAGGTAGGCCCCGCGAAGAAGCGCGCCACGCAGGTTCGACCCCTTGAGCTTCGCGCCGATGAGGTCGGCGCCGCGCCGGTCCTTCTTCTTGCCGGGCACGGCGGCGCGGGCGAGTTCGCTCGCGCGCAGCAGCAGTCCGTTCACCTCACCGCGGTGCGCGTGGACGGCCAGCTTCCGCAGTACGCCTGGTGCTTCCAGCGTCATCCGCTCGGTCCGGTCGATCATCTCGGCCAGGTCGTCGCGGATCGTCCCCGACGTCGGCAGCGCGGCCGCTTCGGTGAGGTAGTAGAGCAGCTCCTGGAGATCCCGCATCACCGGGAAAACGGCGAACATCGACTTCGCAGTCTTCGGGGCTTTCCGCCAGTCCTCGCCGTCGAAGGTGATCTGGGAGACCTTCTGACCCGCGCCGAAACAGTCGTAGACCGTGCAGCCGGTGAAGCCCTTCGTACGAAGCTTGTCGTGGATGCCGCACCGGGAATCCGCGAGCAGGTTCGGGCACGCCTGGCCCGCCGGTTTGGTGATCGCGAAATCGGCCGACGCCGCGAAGGCCGGGACGACGCAGCACAGACCGAAGCAGTTCTCGCAGTCGGCTCGCAGGGTGGAAGGAACTGGCACGGCGGTTCGGACTCCAGATGATCGGCAGGTGTTCCGCCCACAGGGTACGGCGGGGCCGAGGTGCACTTTCCGTGCAGGGCACCCGCCGCCAATGGCCGCCAGACGAAGGTCGGGTCCTGCCCCATTCAGTCGTATCGGACATGTCACATGCTCAATAACCTCGATCTCCGTGGGATCCGGCAGGTGCCGTCCCATGCGGTCGAGCTGGGCCGCTTTCCGCCGCTGTGGTCTTGACCGGCCGGTCCCCCTGCGAACGACAGGACGAACACATGCGAGAGATGAGACAAGCGCGTTGGCTGTCCCGTGCCGGAATGGCGAGCGCGGTCGCGGTGGCGATCAGTGTGACCGCCGCTCCCGCCCAAGCCGCCGAAGGACAGATCCTCGCGGCGGGATCCGCTGAAGCGATCCCGAACAGCTACATCGTCACGTTGAAGGACACCGGCGTCGTGGGCGCGCTGGCGAACCGCTTCGGCGCGAAGGTGGAGCAGGTCTACAGCAGCTCGCTCAAGGGCTTCTCCGCGACGCTGTCGGAGCGGCAGGCCAAACGGCTCGCCGCCGACCCGTCGGTGGCGTCCGTCGAGCAGAACCAGGTCGTCCACGCGGACGCGACCCAGACCAACCCGCCGTCCTGGGGTCTCGACCGCGTCGACCAGCGCAATCTCCCGCTCGACCAGAAGTACAGCTACACCACCACCGGCGCGGGCGTGAACGTCTACGTCATCGACACCGGCGTGCGGATCAGCCACCAGACCTTCGGCGGCCGGGCCCGCAACGGCTACGACTTCGTCGACAACGACGCCGTCGCGCAGGACGGCAACGGACACGGCACCCACGTCGCCGGCACCATCGCCGGTTCGCAGTACGGCATCGCCAAGGGCGCCACGGTTTACGGCGTCCGTGTGCTGAACAACTCCGGCAGCGGCACCACCGCCGGGGTCATCGCGGGCATCGACTGGGTCACCAAGAACCACGTCAAGCCCGCCGCGGCGAACATGAGCCTCGGCGGCGGTGCCTCCACCACGCTGGACGATGCCGTCCGCCGGTCGATCGCCGCGGGCGTCACCTACGGCGTGGCAGCCGGTAATTCCAACGCGAACGCCTCCGGCTTCTCCCCCGCCCGCGTCACCCAGGCGATCACCGTCGGCTCGACCACCAACACCGACGCGCGGTCCAGCTTCTCCAACTACGGGAACCTGGTCGACATCTTCGCGCCGGGCACCAACATCACCTCGTCGTGGAACACCAGCGACACCGCGACGAACACCATCAGCGGCACCTCGATGGCGACCCCGCACGTGGTCGGCGTCGCGGCCCGCTACCTGCAGAACAACAAGACGGCCACGCCCGCGCAGGTGGCCACCGCGCTGGTCAACGCGGCCACCACGGGCAAGGTGACCAACCCGGGCTCCGGTTCCCCGAACCGGCTCCTGTACTGGGCGCCGACCGCCTGATCGCGGATGTCATGAAAGGGGCTTTCCTGACGGATTTCGTCAGGAAAGCCCCTTTCATGACATTGCGTGAATCCGCATTTTATGGCTCGCCCCAGAGGCCAATATGGTCGGATTCATGGAGCGGAACTTTCAGTCGGCCGAAGAAATCCTGGCCGCGTTGCGGGCCGGTGAAGTGACCTCGGCGGAACTCACCGACGAGGCGATCGCCCGGATCGAGCGCGACGACAAGGTGATCAACGCGATCTGTGTGCCGGACTTCGACGGCGCGCGGGCCGCCGCGCGCGATGCCGACCAGGCGCGCGCCCGCGGCGAGGTCCGGCCGCTGCTCGGTGTCCCGGTGACGGTCAAGGACAGCTACAACATGGTCGGGCTGCCCACGACCTGGGGCATGCCGCAGCACCGGGATTTCGTTCCCGCCGAGGACGCGGTGCAGGTATCGCGGCTCAAGGCCGCGGGTGCGGTGGTGCTGGGCAAGACCAACGTGCCCTTGGGGCTGCAGGACATCCAGACCTTCAACGAGATCTTCGGCACCACCAACAATCCGTGGGATCACGACCGCACGCCGGGCGGATCCTCCGGCGGATCGGCGGCGGCCCTGGCCTCCGGATTCGGCGCGCTGTCCCTCGGCTCGGACCTCGCCGGTTCACTGCGCACCCCCGCGCACTTCTGCGGCATCCACGCGCACAAGCCGACGGTCGGACTGGCGGCGACGCGCGGCATGGTCCCGCCGACCGAACAGGCCTTGCCGACCGACCTCGACCTGGCCGTCGTCGGTCCGATGGCGCGCACCGCCCGCGACCTCACGCTCCTGCTCGACGTCATGGCCGGACCGGACCCGCTGACACACGGCCAAGCACACACCTTGGCGCTGCCGCCCGCGCGTCACGAGCGCCTCGGCGACTTCCGGGTCTTGGTGATCGAGGACCATCCGCTCATTCCGACCGGGTCCGCGGTGCGGGCGGGTGTGAACCGGGTGGCCGACGCGCTCACCCGCGCCGGCGCCCGCGTCGAACGCCACTCTCCGCTGCTGCCCGATCTGACCGAAGCTGCGACGCTCTACATGCAACTGCTGTTCTCCGGGTCCGTCGCACGATTCCCCGTCGACGAGTACGAACATCTGAAGGCGCGCGCCGCCGGACTGAGCGCGGACGACCGCAGCATCGGGGCCGCTCAGCTACGCGCCATGGTGTTGAGCCACCGCGACTGGATCGACGTGAACAACCGCCGAGAGCTCCACCGTCACGGCTGGCGGCGGTTCTTCGCCGAGTTCGACGCCGTGGTGTGCCCGATCACGCCCACCCCCGCGTTCCCGCACGACCACAACCCCAATCCGCTGGAACGCCGGCTCGACATCGACGGCGTCGAGTACCCGTACTTCGACCAGCTCGTCTGGGCCGGGGTGGCTACCATGCCCGGCCTGCCCGCCACCGCCATCCCAGCGGGCCGGTCGCCCGAGGGCCTGCCGGTGGGAGTGCAGCTCATCGGTCCGATGTTCCAGGACCGCACCCCGCTGCGGCTGGCCGAACTGCTCGAGCAGGAGATCGGCGGCTTCCAGGCGCCGAAGTAGCACGGCTGTGCCTGGCCGGCGCGAGAGCCGCCGGCCAGGCACAGGCGCTACAGCACCTTGCGGATGCTCGGCACCACGGCCGCGAGTCCGGCGGCGTTCGGGTGCAACGGCGCGAAACTGTTGTTCACCACCGACGGGATGAGCCCCTCGATCCACTTGACACCGATCGGCTGACAGGCGTCATGGCCGATGCTTGGCGTGCGGATGTCGACGTACTTCGCACCGTGCGCGGCGGACTGTTCGGCCATCCGCGTGTTGAGCCGGTCCATGTTGGCCTGGATGTAGTCCGCGTCCTGCGGCAGCACCGGGACGAGCGGCCAGCAGCCGCGCGGTTTGATCCCGGTCGGATAGCCGACCATGACGATCTCCGCCCGCGGCGCGCGCTGGCGGATCTGCTCGATCACCGTGCCGTAGGTCGCGGCGAACGCGTCGATCTTCGTCGCGTACTTGTCCACCCCGCCCGCGGTGTTGGCCGCCTTGCACGAGGCGCCCACCGGCAGCAGGTTCACGCACGACGTCGCGAGCCCGACCAGCCCGATGTCGTTGCCGCCGATACCGACGGTCACCAGGGTCGTGTCGGCCGAGAGCGCGTCGTACTGCGGTGGGTTGGTGCCGGAGATGATGCCCTTCTGCGGATTCGTGAAGTCAGAGGTGGTCGCGCCGCCACAGGTGACGTCGCGCAGTTCGTCGACTTTGATCTGCTTCGCGAGCAGGGCCGCGTAGTTGATCGCGGACCGGGCGCAGGTGAACAGATCGGACTGCGGCAGGACCACCGAGCCCGCGGAGAACGAGTCACCCATCGCGACGTACACCTGTCTCTC
Organism: Amycolatopsis thailandensis; assembly: GCF_042723255.1. Classification (NCBI taxonomy): domain Bacteria; kingdom Bacillati; phylum Actinomycetota; class Actinomycetes; order Pseudonocardiales; family Pseudonocardiaceae; genus Amycolatopsis; species Amycolatopsis thailandensis. The sequence continues at coordinate 10,097 of NZ_JBHXJK010000172.1, read as the reverse complement.
GGCCGCGACGACGGCCGGTGTAGCGAGCCCGACGAGAGTCAGTGCGGTGCCCGCCACCGCGGCGATCCGGGCGAGTCGTCTCCAGTGGGAACGTGTCACAGCCACCTCCAGCATGCGTCGTCGAATGCTGGAGGTCAGGGTCCACGGGGAGCGGGCGAACCACTAGATCGGAGGCGCGCGTTCCTGATCGGAGTTTTGTAGGTTGCCTCTATGACGAAGGCGTCGGCACAGCCGTGGCGCCGGCTGGACGCCTCGGTGCTGACCCGGCTGGAGCCCGACACCGCCGCGATCGCGTCCGCCGCGATGGACCAGGTCCGCGCCGGACTGCGGACACCGCTGGACGACCGCACCGTCGCGAACGTCCAAACCACGCTCGACGTCGCGCTCGACGCCTTCTTCACCGAGATCGGCCAGCCCGACATCATCACCGACTGCGAGGTGTACCGGGCGCAGGGCCGGGCCCAGTACACCGCCGGCCGCAGCCTGGAGGAGATGCTCGGCTTCTACCAGTCGGCGGCCCTGGGGGTCTGGCGGCAGCTGACCTCGGCGGCGCCCGCCGTGGACCTGCCGACCCAGGCGATCGTCGAACTCGGTGAGGCCCTCTTCGCCTTCATCGCTGAACTCTCGGCCGCGGCCGCCGACGGATACGCCGAAGCGCGGTCACAGGCGGCGCGAGCCGGGCAGGCACTGCGGGACCGGGTTCTCGGTCTCCTGCTCAGCGAACCGGCGGCCGACCCGGACGTGCTCGACGACGCCGCGAACCAGGCCGCGTGGGTGCTGCCCGGCAGGCTCGTCATCGCCGTCACCAGCGCCGACGTCGCGCCGCGGTTGCTGGACCGGATGCCGGCACGGGTGCTGGTCGGCCGTCACCACGACCTCACCGCCGTGGCCATGCCCGCCGACCGGCTCGAGTGGTACCTCGGCCGGTTGCGTGATCTGCTCGGCGACGAGCAGGCCGGGGTGGGCCCGGCGGTGCCACTGCGTTCAGCCGCGCTCAGCGCCCGCCGGGCGACCGCGTTGTGGCGGCTGACCCGCACCGGCGCCCTGGGCGGCAAGGCCCTCGTCCACACCACCGACCACGGGATCGATCTTCTGCTGACCGCCGACCCCGAACTGGCAGGCGAGTTCTCGAAAGACGTCCTCGCGCCGCTGGCCGAGTTGCCGGAACCGGCGAGGCACCGGCTCACCGCGACCCTCACGGCCTGGCTCGCGCGGCCCGATCAGCCACAGGCGATCGGCGACGAACTGCACGTCCACGTCCAGACGGTCCGCTACCGGATCCGGCAGCTACGGACGCTCTTCGGCGGCACGATCGACGATCCGGCGGGCCGCTTCGCGCTGGCGATCGCGCTGAGAATCGACCCTCTCGTCACGAGACGCTCAGAGCGGGACGTCCATCCGCTGCGTCCCGACGACCGATAGCAGCCGCAACGCGTTCTCCGACGGAGTGCCGGGATCCGCGGTGTAGATGACGACCTGCTGGTCCCGGTCGCTGATGTCGAGGACGTCGCAGTTCACGCTGACCGGGCCGACCACCGGATGCCGGAACGTCTTGCACAGGGACGGCGCGGCGCAGACGTCGTGCGCGGCCCACAACCGGGCGAAGTCCTCACTGCCGTCGAGAAGTTCACGGATCAGGGCGGTGACCTCGGGATCGTCGGGATAGCGGCCGGCGGTGGCCCGGAGATTCCGGACCGCGCTCGCGGAGAACTCCTCCACATCGGACACCCCGTACATCCGCCGTCCCGCCGGGCCGAGGAACGCGCGCCGGACGAGGTTGCGGTCGCGCCTCGGCAGGGCGGAGAAGTCCTCCATCAGCGCGGCGGCGAGGTCGTTCCAGGCGAGCACTTCATAGGTCGCGGACAGCACGATGGCCGCTGCCTGCGGAAGACGGTGCAACAGCGCGAGAATGCTCGGCCGGACCTCACGCGACGGGCCGGGCGGCGGTCCCGGCGGAGCACCCGCGAGGTGGTGCAGGTGATCGCGTTCCACATCGGACAGTCGTAGCGCCCTGGTCAGCCCGGCCAACACTTCGCGGGAAGGCCGTGGTCCGCGAGCTTGCTCCAGCCGCGTGTAGTACTCGGTCGAGATGAACGCCAGCTGCGCCACTTCCTCGCGACGCAGCCCCGGCGTCCGGCGCCGCGGCCCGGCGGGGAGGCCGACGTCGGCCGGGGTGATCCGCTCGCGCCTGCTGCGCAGGAAGTCCGCCAGTTGTCGTCTGTCCACCACTCCAGTGTGGACGATGCCGGGCCCGCAACCAGGTACCGCCGATGCCTGGATAGGCACCGACCACGGGGGGAGCCTCGGTGCCATGACCAACACAACGACAGTTTCGGGCCTGCTGGACGGCAAGGTCGCTTTCGTCACCGGTGCCGGACGCGGTATCGGAGCCGCCGCCGCGCGGCTGTTCGCCAGGGAAGGCGCCCGTGTCGTGCTCGCCGCCCGCACCGAGTCCCAGCTGAAGGCCGTGGCCGAGGACATCCGAGCCGAAGGCGGCATCGCGGACCACGTGGTGTGCGACCTCGGCGACGCCGCGAGCATCCGCGCGGCGGTCGGCCGTACCGTCGACCTGCACGGCAGGCTCGACGTCGCGTTCAACAACGGCGCGACGAATGTGCCGCCCGGCCCGATGGACCAGGTGACCGAAGCCGATTTCGACCACATCTACGCGGTGAACCTCAAAGGCCCGTGGTTGTCGATGCTCGCCGAGATCGAGGCGATCCGGGCCACCGCCGGGACCGGCGCCATCGTCAACAACACCAGCGTCGGCAGCCTGATGGCCAACCCGGACCTCCCCGCGTACGGCGCGATGAAACGAGGCGTCAACAGCCTCACCGCCTCGGCGGCCGTCACGTACGGCCCGGAAGGGATCCGGATCAACGGCGTCGCCCCCGGTACCACGATGACCGAGATGTTCAGCGAGTGGATGGACAGCTCTCCGGGCATCCTCGAACAGCTCAACGCCCGGACCCCGTTGGGGCGCGTGGCCGAACCCGAGGAGGTCGCCCAGGCCGCCGCGTGGCTGCTGAGCGATCGCGCCTCCTACGTGACCGGCACGGTCCTGCGGGTGGACGGCGGCATGCTGTCCTGACCTCGGGGACAGGGGTGGGTGATGCGGGGGAACCGGTGTCGGCCTTCCGGCGTCTGAACGCGCACAACCCACCCTGACCAGGGGTTCGCCCGAGGAGAAGCCGATGCCGTTCCTGGATCCCGAACCGCTCTACGCGAAGCTGATGTCGGGGGACGCGGCGGGTATCGCCGAGGTCGGCGCCACCATCGCCGACGCCAAGACGTCGTTGCAGACCGTGGCGGACGGAATCTCCGACGGCGCACTGCGGGCTGCCCGGTCCTGGCGCGGCACGGCCGCGGCGGAGTTCGTCGGCAAGGCGAAACAGTCCTCGCGAACCCTCGCCGAGGTGCACACTCAGCTCAACGCTGCCGAGGCGGCGGTCAAAGGCGCCGCGAAGGCGTACTCCGCGCTGCGGACGTCGGCCGACACCGCCATCGGACCCTGGCGCAAGCTCGGCCTGACCGACCTCCTCGAAGCGCCGGAGATCGCGATGAAGACCATCCGGGCACTGACCGTCGCACAGCAGACCTACGAAGGCCGGCTCACCGCGCTGGCGGCCACGACCGATGGCGGCGGAAGCGAGGGCTGGGACAGCGACGGCAACACCGACATCAGCGGCGTCGACCCCGGCGAGCCGTGGACTTCGCAGGGCTTGGCCTACGACGGCGAGAACCTGCTGGTGGGCTCGTACCACGACGGCGACGGTGACGGCTCTGGCGACAGCCCCATCGGACCCGGACTGACGCCGAGCAGGCTGACCTACGTCGACTACGAGACCGGCGTGGAAACGGGGAACGTCTATCTCGACGGCAACGGAGAGGTAGGCGCGCCCACGCACACCGGCGGTGTCGCGACGGACGGCAAGCATGTCTGGGTGTCGTCCAACGGATACGTGTACGTCTATGACAAGGCCGAACTCGACGCCGCGCAGGACAGTGGCAAACCGGTCAACGCCGTGGACGTGGTCGACACTCCCGCCCACAGCTACGTCACCTACGCCCAGAACAAGCTCTTCGTGGGCGACTACACCAACAACCGGCTCTACGAAGTCCCCGTCGGTCCGGACGGCTCACCCCGGCCGGACGAGGCCGGGGATCCGATCGAGACACCGAACAACGTCCAGGGTGTCGTGGTGCGCGACGACGAGTTCATCTTCTCGTCCTCCGACGGGCACAGCGGCAAGTTCTACCGGCAGGACCGGACGCCGGAGTGGTACGACTTCAACGATCGCGAGGAGATCGAGCTGAAGGGCGGCGAGCCGGGCAACGAGGACGGTTACGACTCCCACGGCGTCGAGGAGGCCGTCGAGATCGACGGGGAAATCGTGCTGGCGCACGAGTCCGGCGCCTACGGCTACCAGAAGAATCCCGGCTCGAAGTGGGACGAACCGGAGCTGACCAGGATCTCCCTGGAGGAACTCGGCCTCGACCCCGACGGCGCGCTCTCCCCCGGCGACGCCGGATACGAAACCGATCCCGACTCGCTGGTCGGTGCCGCGGGTGTACTGGACGGGGCGAGGTCGACGTTGAGCACCGCGGCCGGCGCGATGTCGCGGCTGCAACTGGTGCCGCATCTGCTCGGCGACGTGCCCGCGGCGACCACCTTCAGCCACACGCTGACCAAGCACGTCACGATGGCGGGCGACCGACTGACGGCGGGGGTGGAAACGATCGGCGGCATCGCGGACAGCCTGGTCACCGGGGCGGACACGTACCGGCGCATCGAGGCCGGGGTCAAGGAAGGGCTGGACAAGCTCGGCGAAGTCCTCTCCTGAGCCGATGAATTCGCGGGGATCTCACCGGTTCGTCGGAATCTACGTCAGGTCACGCTTCGCGGGTCTCTGCTGTGTCGTCACCGAGAAGGATTCCCAGCAGGTCGTTTCGTAGTGGTGCCGACGGTTCCTCTGTCGCGGCGAGGGCGCGTTGGCGAATGCGAGACAGCGTCGCCGCGCTCTGATCGTGCAGTGCCTGGGATTGGGCGAGGTGAAGCCGGACCGCGGAGAGGTCCCCCCGCGTTGTGGTCAGTTCGGTTCGAACGTCTGCGAGTTGCGCGGTCGCGGCCGTCTCTCGTGCCGCCTGTTCGGCAAGAGCTTCCCGATGGCGGGCGTCTTGGTCGCTCAGCTGCTCACGAACAGCCTCCAACTCGGCGGTCAGTTCGCGCTTCTGCGTGTCCAGGAGTCGCTCCCAGGTTTTTCGTCGCTCGTCCGCTTCGGCCAAGGCGGTGCGCGCGGCGTCGCGTTCCGCGGTCCGTGTCGCCAGTTCCTCGCCGCGGGCGGCGAGCGTGGCCGCCAGCTTGTCGGCGCGGGTTCGCTGTTCGGCCGCTTCCTCCGTGACCTCTTTCGCGCGCTGGGTGATCACCGCGGTGGCCGACTCCGCCGTCGCCTGCGCCAGCTGGGCTCGGGCACGGCCCTCGACGGCCTCGTCCGCGGTTGCCCTGGCCAGGCTCTCGGCCTGCTCGGCGACCCGAGCGGCTTCCGTCGCCCGCTCGGCGGTCTGCTCGGCCTCCGCCGCTCGTTCCAGCGCCGCGTCTCGTTGCCGGTCCGCTTCCGCCGCGGCCTCCCGGGCGGCGTCGGCCTGACCGACGGCCGCTGCGATCTCGTCGCGCAGGTGCGCGGTGACGGCGTCGAGCGCGTTGCTCAACGTGCGCAGCGGGCCGGTCACCGCGGCCGCGGCTTGCTCGAAGGCTTGCCCGGCGTCCGACAGGGCCCCTGCCGGTACGGCTTCGTCGCCCAGCGCCTCCCGCAGAGCCTGCTCCGCCGCGGCCAGTTGCTTGCAGGTTTTCCCGCCCGGCCACGTCCGGTCGGGGCAGAACTCGTAGGGCCTGCCTCCCCGCGGTCCCGGCGGCGGCAGCGGTTGCCGGCACTTGCGAAACCCGCATCGTGCCTGCTCCGGCACGTGTTCTTCGGCTGCCGGGCCCTCGTTGTCAACCATGCCCGAAGTCTACCTTGCGGGTTATGTAACCTATAACTGAGGTAGCAGTAGCGATAACTAGAACCTAACTTAGCTACAGAAGATACATTTTGTAGCTAAGTTCGATTTCGTCCCGTTCTCCCCTGAGATGCGCCCGATCGCCCGTCGAAAGAGGCTCAATTGGCCGGTCCGAAAACGCGTTTGCCGTTACCGCCGGTAACAGTTGGAGTTGGCGGTCCCCGGATGACCACCCCGTTTCGTCACGGTGACGATCCGAAGCCGTCACGATCGCCGCGAACGCGACCACTACGGTGATCGAATGAAACTCCTGCCCGGCGCCGATTCCGCCGGAGAACTCGTCGGAGAGAGCGAAGTCTGGCCGGGAGTGGCGGATCCGGCCGGTCTGCTTTCGGGCATCACGGAGTGGTTGACCGGATACGGCAACCGCCAGACCCGCCGCACCTATGCCGAAGGGCTGGGGCTTCCGGTCACCGCCGACGACCTCGGCGCCTGGGTGCAACCCGAGATCACGGCCCCGGACCGATGGGCCGACGCCGTGGCCGACTACGCCCAGGCCGTCGTCGTCGCGCCCACGACCAAGCCGACGCGCCGGTCGGCACCACCGCCCGCGAGCCGGGGCCGATTACGGGCCTGCCATTGGCTGCGATGGTGCGTGGCAAAGGGCGTGGATCCGACGGTGGCGACCTCGGCACAGGTCAAGACGTGGCTGAGCGACCTGGAGTCGGCGGGCGCGGCTCCGTCCACGCGGGACCGGATGCTGGCCACGGTGAAAACGATGTACGCGTCCCTGGCCGACGCGGGCGTGGTGGCGGCGAATCCGGCGGCGCTGGACCGGCGGCGGCTGGGGCTGACAGCGGCTGCCGCGAGCACCTCGGCGACGATCACGCTGACGACGCGGCAGGTCGCGGCGTTGCACCGGGCCGCGGGCACGCCACGGAGGGGTGCGAGCGCGTGCGATGTCGCCCGCGCGGTCACCGTCGTCGCGTTGTTCACGCTGGGGTTGCGGGTCAGCGAGTTGTGCGGGCTGGACGAGGCGGATCTGCACGTGACGCGCGGGCGCCGGGCGCTTCGGGTGCGAGGTAAGGGCGGGAAGGTCCGGGTCGTCTACTTGAGCGTGCCCGCGGAGAACGCGCTGCTGGAGTATTTGGCGCTGCGCGCGGACGGGGCAGGGTCCGCGATCGTGGCGGGCAAGCGAGCCGGCGGGGCTCAGTCGGACCGGCCGTTGCTGGTGACCCGGAACGGGCGCCGGTTCGCCAGGCAGGCTGTCTGGCAGCTGCTGCGCCGGGTCGCCGCGAGCGCCGGGGCGGACCTGGCCGGTGTGGCGGAGATGATGCACCCGCACGCGCTACGGCACTTCTATGTCACCGCTGCGGTGGAGGCCGGGGCGTCGCTGGAGCACGTGCAGGCCGACGTCGGTCACGCCAGCATCGACACGACCAGTGGCGTCTACGACCATGCCGCCCGGGATCCGGCGCGCAGCGCTGTCGACCTTGTCGCCGACGCGTGGCACCCCGCGTCCACGTGACCTTTCGGGCTCGCGAAAAACCCGTTGGCGAACCTGCGGGGCCACTGCTACCTTTCCGGGGACCGTGCGACAGATCGAGGAGGTGGTACCCGTGAACCTGATGACGACATGGGTGCTCCCCTCTGGGGTCACGGTCGGGCGATAGGTCGTCCGGGAGCGCCGTTCATGAGCACTCCCGAAAGGCACGACCATGCACTTCACTTCCGAACAGCGTCTCGACGGCGACGTCCTCGAGCGCCAGTTCACCCTCGGCGAGGTCCCGGGCGTTCTGTGGACGCCCGGGACCGTCTCCGCTCCGGTCCCGCTGATCCTGCTCGGGCACCCCGGCGGGCTGGGCAAGATGCACCCCCGCCTGGCGGCCCGGGCGCTGGGCACCGTGGCGGAGGGCTACGCCGCCGCGACCATCGAGCTTCCCGGAGCCGGTGACCGGCCTCGGTTGGCCGCCGTCGACCAGGCCCGCGCCGACCTGCAACGAGCCGTGAAGGCGGACGAGCCGGTCAGTGACGAGATCGTCGAACGCCTCGTCGCCCCGTTGGTGGACCAAGCGGTCCCGGAATGGCAGGCCACTGTGGACGCTCTTCTGACGCTGCCGGAGATCGGCGGGCCGGTCGGGATCGCGGGCGGGGTGACCGCCATCGGTGTCCGGATGGCGGTGGTCGAGCCGCGGATCGCGGCCGCCGTGCTGTTCGCGGGAAGTTACGTGCCCCGCGGCACGTTCGACGAGGCCCGGCGGGTCACCATTCCGCTGCATGTCCTGTTGCAGTGGGACGACGAAGGAAACGACCGGCAGCAGGCCCTGGATCTGTTCGACGCGTTCGGCTCGAAAGAGAAGACGTTGCACGCCAACATGGGTGGGCACACCGGCGTCCCGCAGTTCGAGGGTGAGCCCGCGAACCGGTTCTTCGCGCGGCATCTGAAGTAGCGCCTCGTGAATGGGTGAGGACGGTTCGCGCCGTCCTCACCCATTCACGAGCCCGTCAGACAGCCTCGAGGACGAAGAACAGAAAGCTCAGAAACGCTGTCTTGCCAGCAAGTTCCTCGGGGAACAGCTCGTACGCCTCCGGCGCCGGAGGCGGCTCACTGACGACGGCGGTCCGGAAGCCGGCCTCGGTGAACGCGTCGGTCATCGCGTGCAGCGGACGATGCCAGTACGTCAGCACGGCCTCCTGACCGTCGAACGTGTAATCGTCGCTCCACTTGACGGTCTCGAAGTAGTCGGCTTCGGGGTGAATGAGCTTGTAGATGATCGGGTGGTTGACGGCCAGGATCAGCCTGCCACCGGGCTTCAGGACGCGCCGGATCTCGGCGAGCGGTGCGGTCCAGTCCTCCAGGTAGTGCAGCACCAGGGCCGAGATGACGTCGTCGAACGCGCCGTCGGGAAACGGCAGCGGCTTGCCCATGTCGGCTACTCGCAGGTCCGCGTCAGCGCCGAGCCGCTTCCGGGCCAGCTCGATCATCTTGGCGCTGGAGTCGAATCCGGTCACGATGGCGCCCCGGTCGCGCAGACCTTCGGTGATCGGACCCGCGCCGCAGCCCGCGTCGAGGATCCGACGGCCGGACACGTCCCCGGCAAGGTTCAGGATCGCGGGTCTCGTGTAATACGCGTTGTTGAGACTGGCTTCGTTCTCGGCCGCATAGGCCTCGGCGAAGCTGTCGTAGTCGTTTTCCACGACCTCGGGTGTGGCAGGCATATGGCCCAATATGGCACGACTCACCAGGCGCGCGTCGGGTCTTACTCGTCGGCCGCCGCGTACACCAGCTTCAGGGCTCCGGAGCGGAACGCCTTGCTTTCCACCAGGCGCAGGTTCAGCGGTTGATCCAGTTCCGGGAACAGCGGCGCCCCTTTGCCGGTGGCGGCTGGCAGCACCCACAGGTGGTACTCGTCGACCACGCCGAGCCTGATCAGGGAATGCAGGAACTCGGTACCGCCGGCGGCGACGAGGTCCTTGCCGGGCTCGGCCTTGAGCTTGGCGATCTCCTCCGCGGTGTCGCCACTGGCGATCCGGGTCTCGGGCCAGTCGGCGGATTTCAGGGTGCGGGAGAACACGACCTTGGGGATCTCGTTCATGGCCTTGGCGGAGGGGTGATCGGAGCCGGGCCAGTAGTCGGCCATGGCCTCATACGTGTTGCGGCCCATGAGGAAGGCCCCCGTGTCCCAAAGCCGGCTGACGAAGTACTCCTCCTGCTCGGGGTCGTCGATGCTCATCATGACGTCCCGGATGCCGTTGTCCCCGTCGGCGCTCTTGCCGTCGAGCGAGACGTAGAAACCCAGAATCAGCTTTCTCATGGGTGCCTTCCCTGTCTTTGTCGGCCTGTCCGCGCCACTCTCCCGCTGAACATTGAATCTGTCAAGACAACTTTATTTGTCGGTGTCGAGCCGTGAAGGCATCCTTGCCTGCCTTGAGGGTCAGGGTCTCGGTGACGTCGCGTGAGCGGTGTCGAGATCGCGCCGGTCCGGCGGCCGGGGGCAGTCAGGGACTCGGTGCGCGGTGTCGGGGTAGGCAAAAAAATTAAACTAGAATTAGAACAAGTAGGATGAAAGAAGCAAGAATAAGCCCCGCCCCGCCCGCCC